>DATIUL010000335.1:0-2321 GCA_035466865.1 Anaerolineaceae bacterium
CCTGGGAATGCGGTACTTCACCTCTGACCAGCTGAAAACAATCAACGAAACCACGGCTTCCATCAGCGGCAAGGAAATCAGCCGGCAAACACTCAAAACCTGGTATCCGCAATATTTACCCGCTGAAGAAAGAACTCAGACAACGACCCCCAAAAAACCGGTAATTCCCGAAAAGGAAAGTTTCAGTTTTCGCCGTGAAATGCACACCACCCGTGTGCGTGTAGATGAGCTGCTGAAAGAAGGAAAGGTGAAAGAAGCTGAGGCCTACATGGAAAGCCGGCGGGCATTTTTATGGGAAAACGGCTATCGCCTGCGCAAAATAAATCAGGCCTATTTTGCATTTTACGGTTCTTACAATGACACGCCTGGAGGAGGAGCAGCGGGAGACGATCCGGTTGGCCCGGTTGTGCAGCAGTACCGCAAGCAATTCACGGATTTCCATCGTTTCATGGTCAAGATTGCCTCGGTCAAATCTTTTAGTGAGCTCCAAGGTCGCCTGACCCGATAAATTATTAATGTATGGCAGGGCTAAAGCGCATAGGCTATAATCACGGCATGAAAAACAGCCACCTCGTTTTCGGTGAAGGGCAGACGCATCCACTCGTAATTGTCATATCCGGCCCGTCCGGTATCGGCAAAGACGCTGTAGTGGGTTTGCTTCGGAACACAAATCGCAATACCCACTTTGTTGTCACAGTCAACTCCCGTGCGCCTCGTAAAGATGAGGTGGACGGCAGAGATTACTTTTTTGTAACTCGGCAAGCTTTTGAAGAAATGATCGCCAGGGATGAATTGCTGGAGCATGCCCGTGTCTATTCGGATTACAAAGGCATACCAAAATCACAGGTGCGTGAAGCACTTGAGTCAGGCAAAGATGTGGTTATGCGTTTGGATGTTCAAGGAGCGATGACCGTTAAACGGCTCATCCCAGATGCAGTGCTTATTTTTCTAACTGCTTCCTCAAAGGAAGAATGGACGAATCGTTTGCAGGCTCGCCGGTCTGAAACCCCGGAAGAATTGGCCTTGCGATGCCGCGTCGCGGAGGAAGAGTATTCCCAGCTGGATAAGTTTGACTACCTGGTAGTCAACTCAGACAAGCATTTGGAGAAGACCATCGACGATATCCAAGCCATCATTCACAGTGAACATCTGCGCACAAAACCCAGAAAAGTTATCTTATGAATTTTGAAAACGAACCTACTACCCCCGAGGGCGAACCGACGGGCACCCCGGATCTTGCCGAAACGTCGCCATCTGCAGGGCCATCCAGTGCCAGTAAAACTCAAAAGTATGTTAAACCACCTGTTGCCTGGGTAACTTATACGTTAATGGTTTTCTGCATCCTGATTTACCTGGTGCAGCTCTACAGCCAAAGCCAGTTAAACCTGGACCTGCCCTTTATCTATGGGGGAAAAATCAATCAGGCTATTCTGCTTGGCCAGTTCTGGCGGTTTATCACACCCGCTTTCCTGCACGGCAGTATTTACCACCTGATGTTTAATATGTATGCACTTTATATTTTGGGTAACCGCCTTGAGAATATCTACGGGCATGGGCGCTTCACAGCACTTTATTTTGTTTCTGCATTTGGTGGGAATGTGCTTTCTTTCGTCCTGTCCAAATCCAATTCCTTGGGCTCCTCAACGGCTATTTTTGGGCTCCTGGCTGCAAATTTAGTGCTATTGCTGATTAACAAGGAATTCTTTGGGGAGAACTTCAGGCCCATCATCATGAACCTGGTATTTCTTCTTTTTATAAATCTTTCAATCGGGTTAATGCCCGGTTCATCAATCGATAATTTTGGGCATTTGGGCGGTTTGATCGCCGGCGGGTTTTGCGCTGTCCTGGCTGGGCCAAAATGGAAAGTACTCGACCAAAACTTTGTGCTTGTCCTAAAAGATTCTCGCTCTAAAAAGGAAATTTGGTTTGGAACGCTGATTGTGCTGGTAGCGTTTATAGTTATGGCCAGCATCCCCTTTTTGAAACGCTAAAACCCTGCTTCACACAAGTAAATTAGCTAAATGGTCTGCTGGTTTCTGCGGATAATCCTCAAAGGCCGCCAGGGCATATTCTGGCGCTTGTTTGACCGTTCCCAATTTGCAGATAACCTGCATACCCGCGCGGTGAGCCCCAAGCATACCGGGCTTGGAATCCTCTATCACAAGGCATTTATCGGGCGTAGTTTCCATTTTCCTTGCTGTCTCAAGGAATATGGCTGGATCCGGTTTTGATGGCATTTTTTCGCCCGAAACAACCTTTTCAAAATAAGGCCAGAGTACGTAGGTATCCAGTGAAACTGTGATGTTCTCCATAGGGGCGGA
>DATIUL010000336.1:0-11169 GCA_035466865.1 Anaerolineaceae bacterium
GACCGCGTTGTTGGCCTTGAAGTTGGAGCAGATGATTACCTGGCCAAGCCTTTCAGCATGCGAGAATTGATCGCCCGTGTGAAAGCTTTGCTGCGCCGTGTCCGCCTCATGCGTGAAGAAGCCGACAACAACACCCAGGAAGGCTTCCAGACCAAACAAATGACCTTTGGAAACCTGGTGATTGATATGACCCGGCGCGAAGTGCGCCTTAACGGCCAAGTAGTTCCCTGCAAACCCAAGGAATATGAACTGCTAACCTTCATGGGCCAACACAAAGGCCGTGTTTTAACCCGTGAGCTCATTCTTGAACGTGTTTGGGGCTGGGGCTTTGTGGGTGACTCGCGTACCGTTGATGTGCACATCCGCTGGCTGCGGGAAAAAATTGAAGACGTGCCTGACAAACCTCAGCGCATTATTACGGTTAGGGGAGCCGGTTACCGCTTCGAAGGTTAATTTATGAAGCGGCGCATTAATTGGCGTTCCATCCTGCCGTACGTCATGCTGGCTGTCTTGCTGATAGCTATGTTTTTGACGGTAGCATTCATACAGCGCGAAAACCGGGCAGAAGTTGCTGCAACGCGGAGCAATTTTCTGACCTGGCCATTTCTTGTTTACACGTTAATCGTAGTCCTGATTGGCATTGTGATCGGCCTTGTTGTCCACAGGCTGAAAGTGTCTGGACAAATCCGATCACTCCAAAAATTTACTGACAATCTTCAGGCACTCGGCGAAAACCGTTTCGAGGATATTAATCTCCATTCGGATTTTGGACAGACCGATGATTCTGAAGCCCTGAACAAAGCGCTACTGGCGACTTCCAGCCAAATTGAAATGCAGATTTCCCAGCTGAATAAAGAGCAGGTCATGCTTACCACCGTCCTCAGCCAGATGACTGACGGCGTTTTGCTGGCCGACAATTCCGGAAAAGTGGAGCTACTCAACAAAGCAGCAGAGGGTATTTTTAATATCAGTGAGGAAAAGGCCATCGACCGATCTGTTGTGGAAGTGATGCGCCACCACTCTCTAATTGACCTATGGGAAAAGACTTTGCGCGGAGAATCAACATCTATTGCCTTTGAAATGGGCGTTGAGCATAAGTATCTACAGGTTGTTGGCATCCCCCTGGGCGATCGCCTGCCCGGGCGCTCCATGCTGCTCTTCCAGGACCTGACCAAAACGCACCAACTGGAACGGGTGCGGCGGGATTTCATCTCGAACATCTCACACGAGTTGCGCACCCCGATGGCCAGCCTGAAAGCCATCAGCGAAACATTATTGGACGGTGCACTTGAAGATCCCATGCTCTCGCGCAAGTTTGTTCTGCGCATGGATACCGAAGTGGATAACCTGACCATGATGGTCAACGAACTTCTTGAACTTTCACGCATCGAAGCAGGGCGCATGAATATGGAATTCCAGAGGATTCAGCCCTGCAATCTGATCTCTAAGGCAGTTGAACGCATGGCCTTGCAGGCTGAACGTGCCGGGTTAAGCCTTTCCCAGGACTGTCCTGGTAACTTGCCACAAATATTTGCTGATCAGGATCGCCTGGCCCAGGTACTGATCAACCTCATCCATAATGCTATTAAATTTACGGCAACGGGTGGTTCGATCGACCTTGGTGCCTGGGTGCACGACCAGGATGTAATTTTCCGGGTTCGGGATACTGGTGTAGGTATTTCCCCTAAAGACCAGAAAAGGATATTTGAGCGGTTTTATAAAGCGGATCGCTCCAGGGCGGGTGGCGGCACCGGGCTTGGCCTTTCCATCTGCCGGCATATGGTGGAAGCCCACAGTGGTGAAATCTGGGTTGAAAGTGTGGAAGGCGAAGGCAGTTCCTTTTTTTTCCGCATTCCTATTGCATCACCCAATAGGGTTCCTTAACCTCCTTTTTACCCGACACTTAGCATAATTTAACGCGGCTGCAGTGCATGCCACTTGGATAGTGCTATAGTTAAAGTGCAAACAAGCAGCTCTGGAATAGTTCATTACATCAAAGTGAAGGTCTGACTATTCAGAGTATGGACTTCTGTTTTTATGATTGTGTACGAGCACTTATTCGGGAGGAATAGATGCCTAGGTTAACATTAGACCGTGAAACAAGACTGGTTCAGGATGAAATGCTCATCCTTGGCAGTATGGTGGAACAAGCCATTCTCAACGCCGTGGATGCCTTCCGCAGACGCGATGTTGAAGCCGCTCATGAAGTGGTGGTTAATGACGGCCGTATAAACGATAAACGTTTTGCCATCGAAAACCGCATCCTTATCCTGATGGCCACCCAATCGCCGTTAGCCCATGACCTCCGTCTCCTTGCCGCACTGCTCGAAGTAATTACTGAATTGGAACGCATTGGAGATTATGCCAAAGGAATAGCCAAAGTGGCCATTCGCCTGGCTGATGAAGAAATTCCTGTTCCCTTCCGTGAGATCAGCACCATGGCAGACCTTGCCATTTCCATGCTTCATAGGGGCTTAAGCGCCTTTGTAAACGAGGATCTTGAAGTGGCCTACGCTTTACCGCAGGAGGATGATAAGGTTGACGAGCTTTACAATGCCGTCTCCCGGAAATTGGTTGAGACGATGATTAACAATCCCTCGACGATTGACCATATCAGCCAGGTATCATGGGTTATACACAACCTTGAGCGCACAGCCGACCGTGTGACGAATATTTGCGAACGGATTATCTTTATTGCCACTGGCGAGTTGATTGAACTTGATACGTCGGATGATGAAGACACAGACGAAGCAGACCACATCGACTCCTAAAATTACTTAATAAATTAAGCGCGGAAAAGTCCGCGCTTTTGTTTAACAATGCAACTCGCAAAGGTTGCCGGCTTCTACTATAATCAAGGCTATCGGTGTGTATGTTGGTTAACGATAGGAGTGGATGTGCTACGGCCTAATACAACTAAAGGAAAGTTGATTGTCGTTGAAGGCATTGATGGTTCAGGAAAGTCGACCCAAATTGACTTGCTGCATAAATGGCTGCAAGCGCAGGGATACTCGGTTTATTTCAGCGAGTGGAATAGCAGCCCGCTTGTAAAAAGCACGACCAAGCAAGCCAAAAAAGATAAATCCTTTACCCCCACAACCTTCAGCATCCTGCACTGTACTGATTTTGCGGACCGCTGGGAAAACAGCATTTACCCCTTGCTCAAGGCCGGCGTGATCGTACTGGCAGACCGTTACGTTTACACGGCTTTTGCGCGCGACGTTGCACGGGGTGTTGACCCTGATTGGGTGCGCAATATGTACTCCTTTGCCATTGCTCCCGATGTAGCCTTTTACTTCCGTGTTCCGCTTGATATCGCTGTCGAGCGCATAAACAGTGCCAGGGCTTCCTTAAAGTACTATGAGGCCGGTATGGACATGAAACTTTCAGACAATATTGATGAAAGTTTCAAACTCTTCCAAAGCCATATTCTCGGCGAATATGACCGCATGGTGGATGAATTTGGCTTGACCTTGATTGATGGCACTTTGCCGGTAAAAACCCAGCAAAAGAAGGTGCGCATGATTGTCAAGAAAATGCTTGGGGATTGGCAGGGACTGGATAATCCCAATAAGGCCCCAATTATTATGGAAAATCCACTGGCTCCAAGTAAAAACAAGGGGAGCAAAAAATGAGCACAAACAACTTTTACGGCGCAGGTTTCCCTTATCGCAACTTTCAGAAGCTGCCGGGTAAGCTCATTGTTGTTGAAGGCACTGACGGTGTTGGACGTTCCACCCAGATCAGGGAACTCAGGCACTGGCTTGAAGCCGAAGGTTATGCAGTCTCTGATACGGGGCTGACCCGCTCAGTCTTAACCTCCAGTGGACTTGAAGAAGCCAAGAGTGGCCATACTCTGGGCCCGATTACCATGAGCTTGTTTTACGCGGCGGATTTTGCTGATCGCCTTGAGAATTTGATTATTCCGGCACTATCCGCGGGTTTTGTAGTACTTTCAGACCGCTATTTCTACTCCGTCATTGCGCGAAATGCTATGCGTGGGCTGGATAAGGATTGGACCCGCCAACTTTATGGCATGGCCCTACGGCCGGACCTTATCCTTTACCTAAAAGCCGACGTATCTACCCTAGTCTCCCGCCTGGTTCATGGACGCGGATTGAATTATTGGGAGTCCGGCATGGATATGCACCTCGCCGACAATATGTACGATAGTTTTGTGACATACCAGACTTTGGTGATGAAGGAATTTGATAAGGTGGCGGTGGAATACAATTTTGTGACCATTAACGCAGATCAAAGAGTCGACAAAATCACCGAAGACCTAAAAGTACCGATCACCCAGCTTTTGCGTAACCGCTTACCTAAGGAAATGAAACCCAATTAAAGACCGAGCTCAGATAATCCTGATTATGCTCGAAAAAGTGAGCCCATGAACGACACAGTTTGTATTTATGGTGCACGCATCATCCATCGCCACCTGGGGGCAATGCAGGTTGAAATTGATGGTGTACGCGAGAGCAAGGATATTGAATACGTCCATCGTTTGCGTGTGGCTTCCCGCCGCATGCGCAGCGCCTTGTCGTTGTTTTCCAGTTGTTTCTATAAGCAAGACTATCAACGCATCAGCAAAGATATTCGCGCGGTAACCCGGGCACTTGGCGAGGCCAGGGATACGGATGTTCAAGTGGAGGCATTGCTGAAGGAAGAGCCAAAATTTGCTTCGGCCAGGCTTTCACCCGGTTTCAAACGCTTGATCATGCGCTCACAGCAGCGCCGCGTGGGTTTACAAGCCGAAGTTATTGTGGCTATGGATCAACTGCAGGCAGATCAAGTATTGGAAAAACTTGCAGACCTTACTGCACCAATGGCGGATAAAGCCAGCTCTGTGTATCTCTTCTCGCCTGGTCTTTATGTGAAAGCCTACGACGGCATCCAGACGCAGATTGACGAGCTGTTCAAGCACGAGACTTATATCCACGATCCGGCCAACATCCTCGAATTGCACGCCATGCGCATTTCTGCCAAACGCCTGCGTTACTCGATGGAGGCCTTTGAGGACCTCTACCAGGATCCAATTAAGCCTTTTATCAGCGAAGTCAAGAAACTGCAGGACGCCTTGGGTTTGGTGCACGACCTGGATGTCTGGATTTCATTCGTTCCTGCCTTCATTGAGGAGGAACGCCAGCGCATCCTTGCTTATTTTGGGCATGAAGGACCCCTCAAAAGGCTCTTGCCCGGTTTGAATGCCTTTACAGAATCCCGCAAAGCCATGCGAGAGGATGCCTACGCTGAATTTATAAAACTCTGGGATGCCCAATCCGAGGCGAAACTCTGGGAAAAATTCAAGAGGCTGATTACCACGCCAATCAATCTTGAAAATGCCATGCCTGCAGTTGCTGTGGATGACGCGCCGGAAGAACCCCAATAACCTTTACGCTATTTCTAGTTAATTTGGTTGTAGGTCGAGATTGGTACGCCTTTCACCAATCCGACGACAATACCTTGCCCGGTTTATGAACTTTCGGTGGATTGACCAAAAGAGGGTCAATCTCACCCTACGCCAAGGTGATATTAGAATTTAGCCGTAGGTCGAGATTGGTGCATCTTGCATCAATCCGACGACAATACCTTGCCCGGCTTATGAACTTTCGGTGGATTGACCAAAAAAGGGTCAATCTCCCCCTACGCCAAGGTGATATTAGAATTTAGATTTCACGAGTGGGGAGAGCGGATTCCAATCCAATAACTTGGCTATGTGCCAGACACTTACCTTGCGCGATGCCTGAATTTGCCTGCGCTTGGCGAAGGCCTTGCCCAAACCTTTTAGCGCGTCGCGTTTTCCATGCCAGATTTCCTTACCCGACGGAATGAAAAGACCCAGCAGCAGATAGAGCAGGTTGATGAGGATGTGAACAGGCAATAGCAACCAAAAAAGGAAGCCGGGCATGTTTTTGACGAAAGTCCAGACCAGGTTGCGGTGGCCGTGGTAGAGCTGAAAGCCGCTACGCGCGCTAGTGCTGCCGGAGCCAACATGCTGCACAACTGCCTGGGGCAGGTAGAGGCACTTGTAACCCAGCAGCTGCATGCGAAAATCCAAGTCGATATCTTCCATGTAGGCAAAGAAATCCTCGTCAAAGCCCCCAACAGATTCAAAAGCTTCCCGGGGATAAGCCCCGGCGGCCGCACAGGCGCTGAGGACCTCTTTAGGCTCGGTAGTCCCCTTGCTGAGTGCTTGTGCGTGGTTCTTGCGCCAGGCCAGTCCGGAGGCGTGGTAGACGTTCCATTCCCCATCCAGGGTTTGGGGTTCGTTGGCTTTGACAAGGCGGGAGGCAAAGAAATGTTTTGGGTGTTCAAGGCAAGCCTGGTGGACTTTTTCCAGCCAATCCGGTTCGGGGAAGGCATCCGCGTTCAGGAGGACGAGGTATTCACCTTGTGCCTGTCTGGCAGCAAGGTTATTGCCGGCCGCAAAGCCGAGGTTGGTGGCAGAGTTGAGAATACTGAGCCTGGATTGCGGAAATTGCGGCTCAGAAATGCTGGAAGTTACACCTTCTAAGCCGTTGTGGAGCAAAATAACCTCAAAATCCTGGAAGGTTTGGCTCTCCAGTGCGGCAAAACAAGCCGGCAGAAATTGTTCCGCGTGCCAGTTAAGGATAATGACTGAGGCAAAGCATTGATTCGATTCCATGTTTGTCGGTCGCGGTCCGATTTACCCGCTATGATATGATTATAATTTAGAGCTTGCTGACAAAGGTGAACTAATTGAGTGCCACAATCAAACCTGTTTATGATTCCGCCAGGCAGTCAAACCCTGCACTAACTGAGCTTAAAGAGCTCAGAAACTATTGGTATCTCCTCAAGCAACTTGTCCGTAGGGATATTCTCACACGTTATAAGCGCTCAGTTCTCGGGGTGGCTTGGACCATGCTCAACCCCCTTGGCACAATGCTCATCATGAGTTTTGTTTTTTCCAACCTTTTTCATACAGTTGGCAACTATTCTATTTATCTTCTGAGTGGGTTGCTGGTCTGGAACTTTTTTGCCCAATCAACCAATGCAGCGATGAGCGGACTGGTCTGGGGCGGCAGCCTGATGAAGCAGATTTATGTTCCCAGGACGATTTTTGGCATTTCTGCCATCGGCACCGCTATTGTGAATATGGTGCTGAGCCTGGTGCCTTTGTTTCTTGTCATATTGGTGACGAAGTCGCCTATTTATTGGACGATTGTCCTGATACCCTTTGTTATCCTTCTGCTTGCGGCTTTTTCAATTGGTGTTGGATTGACCATTTCCACCCTGGCAGTCTATTTTCCAGATGTCCTTGAAATGTACCAAATCTTACTCATGGCCTGGATGTATCTTTCACCGATAATGTACCCGGAAGATATCATCCCAGCCCGATATTTAGGATTTTACCGGCTCAATCCGATGTATTGGATGATCAAACTTTTCCGCGCTTTAATCTACGAGGGACGCGTTCCGCTTTTCTCAGAAATCTGGCCTGCTCTTGCCTATGCATTCGGGGCTCTGGTTTTTGGTTGGATATTCTTTGCCTCAAAATCAGATGAATATGCATACAGGATCTGAGGCAGCAATTATGGAGCGTGTTATCGATACCAACCAACCAGCCATCGAATTGCGAAATGTCTCCGTGCAGTATCGCATTCCTACAGAACGAATGGGCACGTTCAAAGAGTATGCCATCCGTTGGCTGCAGCGAAAAATCACCTATGCCCATTTTTGGGCTTTGGATGACGTCAGTTTCTCCGTTTATAAAGGCGAAGTGTTTGGCTTAATTGGTCGTAATGGTGCGGGAAAAAGCACAACTTTGAAGGTCATCTCCCGAGTATTACGCCCCACCAAGGGCAGGGTGTTGGTCTACGGCAAAATTGCGCCGCTGATTGAATTGGGTGCTGGTTTTCACCCTGAACTCTCCGGCCGTGAAAACATCTTCCTTAATGGGGCTCTCTTGGGTTATACCCGTGAACAAATGGAAGCCGTCTACGACGAAATTGTGGATTTCGCGGAGCTGAAACCCTTCATTGATGCCCCCATCCGCACCTACTCATCTGGTATGTACGCCAGACTGGGTTTTGCGGTGGCAACGGCGCATGTTCCGGAAATCCTAATTCTTGATGAAATCCTGAGCGTCGGTGACGAGTCTTTCCAGAAAAAGTCATTTGACCGTTTACTGGGTTTTCAGAGCCAGGGCACAACCGTGGTCATGGTTTCGCATGGTATGGGAAGAGTTGAAGAGCTCTGTGACCGGGTGGCCTTGCTTGAACATGGCAAACTAAAAGCTATTGGTAAGCCAGCGGAAGTCATTGCTGCTTATCGTGCAGATCAGGAATAAATGGATTACATCAAAACTGCCTTACCCGAAGTTGTCTTAATCGTCCCCAAGGTTTTTGGGGATGCCCGTGGATTCTTTCTTGAAACCTATCGCGAAAGCGAGTTCAAAGCCCAGATTGGCCCGCAAGCCTTTGTACAGGATAACCACTCCGGCTCCAAGCAGGGCATCCTGCGGGGGTTGCATTATCAACTCAAGCACGCCCAGGGAAAATTGGTGAGAGCCGTGGTTGGGGAAATCTTTGATGTGGCAGTGGACCTTCGCCCAGGGTCGCCCACGTTTGGGCAATGGTCCGGAGAAGTTCTGTCTGCCGAGAATAAGTATCAGCTCTGGATCCCGGCTGGTTTTGCACATGGCTTCTATGTAATGAGCGAGTGGGCCGAGGTCTATTACAAAGCCACCGACTACTACGATCAGAAATCCGAACGTGGCATCCACTGGAATGATCCTGCCATCGGCATCGAATGGCCGCTCATCCCCGGAGTTGAAACCCTGCTCTCCGCCAAGGATGCCAATGCGCCGCTTCTGAGGGATGCAGAAATTTACCCCAGAAACTGGGTAGCCAAACTACCAGCCGAGGAGGCAGAATGAGACATTTGCTTGTAACAGGCGGTGCCGGCTTTATTGGCTCCAACTTCACCCACTACTTACTGCGCACCGACCCCGAGGTGCAAATTGTCAACCTGGACGCGCTCACCTACGCCGGCAGCCTTGAAAACCTTAGGAACCTTCCCGATGAGAGCCGCCACACCTTCGTAAAAGGTGATATCACCGATCGTGTACTTGTGGATGAGCTCTTCGACCGGCACAAAATTGACACAGTCGTGCACTTCGCGGCTGAATCGCACGTGGACCGCTCAATTTTGGACCCCGGCGTATTTGTGAACACCAACGTCATCGGCACTTTCACCCTACTCGAGGCGGCACGCAAAGCCTGGCTAGTGGATAAACTCGTGCCTGTCGAGCAGACGCGCTTTCATCATGTTTCCACGGACGAAGTCTTTGGCACGCTCAGCAAGACAGCGCCGGCCTTTGAAGAAGAAACCCGCTACGCACCGCGCTCACCCTATGCTGCATCCAAAGCCTCCAGCGACCATTTTGTACGTGCTTATGGCACCACCTATGGCCTGCCCGTCACTATTAGCAACTGCTCCAATAACTACGGCCCCCGCCAATTCCCTGAGAAGCTCATTCCGCTCATCATCCTCAATGCCACCAACGGAAGACCGCTGCCCGTCTATGGCGACGGCATGCAAATCCGCGATTGGCTGTACGTGGATGACCATTGCGAAGGAATCTGGAAGGTGGCCACAGAGGGCCGCGTAGGCGAGACCTATTGTATCGGTGGCGATAACCAGCCCCCGAACATTGAGATCGTCAAGACCATTTGCGCCATCCTGGATGAACTGCAGCCTGCTTCGCCTTTTACGCCGCACGAGCAGCTCATCACCTATGTGCAGGATCGCCCCGGGCACGACCGCCGCTACGACATCAACATCAGCAAGATTCACGCTGAGCTTGGCTGGCAGCCGCGCTGGTCGCTCCAAAAAGGCTTGCTGGATACAGTAAAATGGTATTTGGACAACCCCGAATGGGTTGAAGCCATCACCGCCCAGAGCGATTACGGCTCGTGGGTGAAGAAGAATTATGAAGGAAGGAAAGCCTGAGATGAAGGGAATAATTCTCGCTGGGGGCAAAGGCACCCGTCTTTATCCACTAACCATGGGCATAAGCAAGCAGCTTTTGCCCGTCTACGACAAACCCATGATTTACTACCCGCTTTCCATGCTCATGTTGGCAGGTATTTGTGAAATTCTGATTATCACCACGCCCGAGGACCAACAGCAATATCAGCATCTGCTGAAAGACGGCTCCCAGTGGGGGCTCAACTTCACCTATGCCATCCAGGCCGAACCACGAGGTTTGGCGGATGCCTTTATTGTAGGCAAGGATTTTCTCGGTGGCGATGCCGCCTGCCTAATTTTGGGCGATAACATCTTCTACGGCGGGGGCTTGCCCGAAGTGCTGCGAAGCGCGGCCGCGCAGACTGAAGGGGCGACTGTTTTTGCCTACCCGGTGCGCGACCCCGAGCGTTACGGCGTGGTCGAATTTGATAATAATTACAAGGCGCTCAGCCTTGAAGAAAAACCCAAGAAACCCAAATCGAACTACGCGGTGCCGGGCATCTATTTTTACGATCATAATGTCACCCGGTACGCTGAAGAGCTCGAGCCTTCGCCCCGCGGTGAAATTGAAATCACCGACATCAACAAACGTTACCTGAGGGAAGGCAGCCTGCGCGTAAAGGTACTTGGCCGGGGGGTGGCGTGGTTGGATGCCGGTACGCACGAAAGCCTGTTGCAAGCTTCCATGTTCATTCAGGCGGTCGAAGAACGCCAGGGCATGCAAATTTCTTGCCCGGAAGAGATCGCTTTCCGCATGGGCTTTATTGATGATGTGCATTTGCGTAAACTGGCCCACGAAATGGCCAGCAATGAGTACGGCATGTATTTGCTGCGCTTTGCCGACGAAATGAAGAAATGAACAAGATTTTACAAATTGGCACGAAAGGCCAGGTGGGGTGGGAGCTCTTGCGCACCTGTGCGCCTTTGGGTGAAGTGGTTGCGTTGGATTACCCTGATGTTGACCTATGTAATGTAACATCCCTGCGCAGCCTGATTGCAGAAGTGAAACCGAACATCATCATCAATGCCGCAGCTTATACCAATGTGGATAAAGCCGAAAGCGAACCCGAAATTGCCCGGGCAATCAATGCCTCAGGGCCTGCCGTGCTCGCCGAAGAGGCCAAAAAGATCGGCGCGGTGCTGGTGCACTACTCCACCGATTACGTGTTTGATGGC
>DATIUL010000337.1:0-3211 GCA_035466865.1 Anaerolineaceae bacterium
CGTCTATCCTTGAGGCGAACCCAATAATTCTCTCGTAAAGCTCGATGGCTTCAAGTTCCATGCCCTTGTCTATCGCCAGCATTTCCTTCACGCTGCTTCCCAAGGTGATATCGCCTGGGTCTGTCACCGGTTCTCCACCCAGAATCACGATACGCTCGGCAATTGCCTCGGCATGCCTCATTTCGGCAATGGCGGTTTTTTTTAAACTTTTGCCAGGCAGGAACACCATCGCGTGGCTGGCCACGAATTTGTTTTGCATGGCTGCGGCAGTTTTGCCAGAGCTCACCACGCCTCGGCCGATACCAACCGCGTGTTGCATCATGTACTGGACGCTTACATGCAGTTCTCTAGCTAATGCTTCATTCAAAAGATGGATGAGTTCAGAAGAGTCGGAAGTGTTCATTGGGGCAACTCCCTTCGTTTCTATATGGTTTAGTGGACGTTAATACAATTTATACTATCTTTGTCTCAGAAAGCAATTTATTTAACATCCTAATTACTGGGAAACATCACGCTAATTTCTGAACAAGCAGTGGTAGGGTGGGTTCCCAACCCACCATTTTTTCCTTTCGATTTGGTGGGTTGACCAAAAGCGGGTCAACCACACCCTACGAGGATGTAGCAGTGGTAGGTGGGTTCCCAACCCACCAAAAGGTTTCCGGCATGCGATAAAATCATGCCATGCCAGAGTATCGCCGTGCCCAAGTGCCTGGGGGAACATTTTTCATCACCATCGTCACATACAAGCGCTCTCCGATATTCAACCATCATCGAGCAAGGGCAATCTTGCACAAATCCTGGCAGGAGGTGTCCAAGCGATTTCCTTTTACTACTGATGCGATTTGTCTATTGCCCGATCACCTGCATGTTTTAATCACCTTGCCTGATGACGAATCAAATTTCTCCATCCGCATACGCGAGATCAAACGCTTGTTCACAAAGGCTTACCTGGCGGAATTTGGTTCCAATAATCCCGGAAATCAATCCCGGATCGACAAGAGCGAAGCAACGATTTGGCAAAGACGTTTTTACGAGCACACAATCAGGGATGAGCGTGATCTGAACACACATATAGACTACATACATTACAACCCAGTGAAACATGGTTTGGTTGACCGGGCCAGTCAATGGCAGTGGTCAAGTTTTGATCGCTATGTGCAAAATGGATTTTTACTCGCCGGAGTGGGGTGAAGAGATGGTTTTCAAGCAGGACCAAGGCAAAATTAGAGAATAAATTGCGGTAGACCTCGAGGTTTGAACCTGGAACCGAAAATTAAAAAAATGCCCGTAAGAATGATCTCCGGGCATTTTCCTTTCTAAACCATCAACGGGTTTAGGCCGAAGGCAAGCTTTCTGTGCCTTCTTGTGTTTCTTCGTTCTGCGCCGGAACTGCTGGCGCGGTTGGGGGTATCGGCCCCATGAAGGAAGGAATACTGTTGGCCCCTTTGCCTTTCAACTGGCGGAACATCACCACGAAGATGCCGTGCACAAGCGTGTTCACCCACATACCGATGAAGCATGTAAGTAGCACTGCAAACCCTAACAAGATGCCACCGACAATCCAGCCAACCGTAGAAATCACGCCGCCACTTGCCAAAGTGATAATCCATGGCAGTGATGCCAAACCAAGCGGGATCAAGCAAATGATTACCGTGGCAAGGCCAATCAGAACAACAATCAACCTAATTACCAGCATTGCCCAGATATTCTTGCTCACCACTTCCCAGCCGCGTTTGATGGCCTTGAAGATGTCGAGGTCTTCGTCCACAAGCGCGATGGTAGCGTGCACAATTACTGACTGAATCAGCCAATTGACTGGGATAATCAGTAGAACCAGCGGGATTAAGAGCAATAAGATGGTCCCGAATGAGATAACGGTCAGGAACAGGATGATTAGCATAATCGAGATGCCAAGCGCGAAACCAGCTACTCCTAAGAAAAGGCGCAGCAAGAGCAGCCGCCAGTAGTATGGCTTCATACCTTGCCAAATCTCTTTGAAACTCAGGTGGCTGGCTGCAGGTCTGTCTTCGGCCAGCAACAAGCCCTTAATCAAACCCGCCCGGCCAGCCGTGCTAACGAAGAGATTGAGCACGCTGAGAATCAAGACAACAGCAAAGGTCGCAATGCCGATCCAGATCCAAGTTTCTTGGGGGATCGACTTAAACCAGGTCTCGATTCCATGTGACCACGAGCGCGAATTAGGCAGCCGATTCCAGAATTGATCCTGATTATTAGCCCTGGAACGCCCCATGCTCCAGGATGAGGTGCCTGTGGCACCACCGATGATTGAACCCGCAAAAAGGGCAAACAGCCATAAGATTTTATGCTTCCAGACGTATTGCCAGGCTTTAGATACAACTTCAGAATAGTTCATACATCCTCCATCCTTTGTTTTTTCAAAGGTTTATTAATTTGAACAGACTAAAGGAATACATACCACAGATAATATAGGGTCTTGAATAAATTAATCTTAAGCCCGGATCGTGCCAGATGTCTTGCTTGTACAGACCGAACCCATCCGACAAATTGCTCATGGGCAGTGGTAGTGTGGGTTCCCAACCCACCAAGACACACTGAGAGGATTCCCAATGCTTGAAATTTTTCATTTACAGGTCTGATTTATTGGGTTGATCAAAGACGGGTCAACCCAATGTTATGAGATTTTGCAGGAAGATCAACGACCCACTTACTCTAAGTATTAACTTATTGCTGATCTACTTTTTAACGATTACCGCATCGACCATAGGTTGGCAAATTTCTGCATTGTATACATTTTTAAAGCAGTTTTCTCCTTGGCCGTATCCATAGATGGTTACATAGTTATTTTCATATAAATTATCAAATGGCTCTCTTGTAATAATATAAGCAGCATCACTTGTTCCGGAGATAAAAATCTGAAATTCATCGTTCCCATTAATATTGAAAATGGAACCAGAAATTTTTATCATTTTACCTTCAAATTTGGCTGGGTAAGTGATAAAGTCACGCACATTCACCTGTTCAAATTCGTCTAAATATGCCTGTGTTTTTTTGGCAACTGCTTGGGTCAATTGCCAGGGTTGAGGGGTGTTCGTTGGTGGTTGTGTAGGTGTGGAACTCTTTATAGGTGTCGGAGTAAGTGTCTGTGTTGGAGTATTGGTTGGCGTCACCAAAACAACTCTAGCAGTTTGAGTCGGTGCCTGAGTGTAGGTTGGATATGGAGTATAGGTTG
>DATIUL010000338.1:0-4763 GCA_035466865.1 Anaerolineaceae bacterium
CCTTGTTCTGACGAACAATCCACTTTACACAACGCGCGATCTTGCCCATCGTCTGCAGCTCAACGGCCTAAATGTACCCGAAAGCAAAATTTACACTTCCGCGCTGGCAACGGCCGCATTCCTGGATAAGCAAAAACCGAATGGAACCGCCTTTGTAATTGGCGAGCTTGGCCTCACGGAAGCCATCCATGCCATCGGATATATTCAAACTTCAACGGACCCTGATTATGTTGTGCTCGGAGAAACCCATCAATATAGTGTGGACCAATTAACTGTAGCCATTCGGCTAATCCAGGCTGGGGCCAAGTTCATTGCCACCAATCCGGATGCCAATGGCCCTTCTGAAAATGGATTGGTACCTGCTTGCGGAGCTATGGCAGCGCTGATTGAGAAAGCCAGCGGCATTTCGCCGTATTTCATTGGTAAGCCCAACGCCCTGATGATGCGGCTTGCTTTGAACCATATTGATGCACATTCAGAAAGTTCGATTATGGTCGGTGATCGCATGGATACCGACGTGGTGGCAGGCATTACAGGTGGTTTGGAAACAATCCTGGTCCTCTCAGGGGTGACAACAGAGAATATGCTGCATAAATTCCCCTACCAACCAAAGTATGTTTTTGAATCGGTGGCCGATATCAAGCCAGAGGAATTGGACTGAGTTCGGAAAACTTAGACGAACTCCCTGAAAACCTGGTTGGCGACGCCAACCGCAACCTTGCGTAACCTTAGCCGGGGTAATCCTTCCCCGGTTATTTTTTCGATTAATCCACGCCTGGTCAGATAAGTAATTTCTTTAGCAAACACCAGTTCCGCGTCTTCCTCAAATCGCTTTTTGAAAGCCGATAAGTCCACTCCATCTTCCAGCAAACGGAACCCTAACATCATTGTTTCGCGCATTTCTGTCAGCTTGTCATTTTCTGTCTGCCAGTTTTGAGCTGACGAAGTAACGTCTTTACCACCCTTGTTTTCACAATTCTGGAGGCTTTGAATGTAGGTTTCGATGGATCCAGTGTTTGAATAACGTAGATTTCTTATGTGGCTATGCGCAGCTGCCCCTAAACCAAGCCAGTTACCGTTCACCCAATAGGCTTTGTTATGCGCGGATTCGAATTCTTTAGACTTTGCCCAATTGGAAATTTCGTAGTGTCGCCAACCTGCTTGATCCAGCCGCAACCTTGCCCCATCAAACATATCGGCTACAAGGTTATCATCGGGAAGCGACACCCTTCCTTCATGCACAGAATGGAATAGCGGAGTCTCCTCCTCAAGGATCAATGAGTACATGGAGATATGTTGTATATCCAATTGCAGGAATGTCTCGATATTTTCAAGCCACCCAGATTGAGTTTGACCAGGCAGTCCAAAGATTAAATCTATACTGATATTCTCAAAACCTGCCTGCCTGGCTGCAGCAAGTTCAACAAGAACTTCCTGCTTACTATGGATGCGCCCCAAAGCCGCCAATTCCATGTCATTGAAGCTTTGTACACCAAAGCTTAGCCGATTCACTCCAGCCGAGTGAAATCCGGTTAGTTTTTGTAACGAAGTGGTACCTGGGTTGGCCTCCAGAGTAATTTCGGCTATCTGGCTCACACAAAATCGCCTGGAGATTTCATTTAGAATGTGGGCTAATTGGTCTGGGCTAATTAAAGAAGGGGTACCACCCCCGATATATATGGTATCGACATTCTTCTCTTCATCGGTAAGCCTGGTCGAGGCAATTTGGATTTCAGTTAGCAGTGCATCGGTATAGCTGGGGAGCAAAGCTTCCTTCCCAGCATACGTGATAAAATCACAATACGCGCATCTGCTCCTGCAAAATGGGATGTGAACATATAAACTTGTCATCATAGGAATTCTATCAAGCCCCTGACTTAAATTGCGAATGAAAAAAACACCCTCAAAATCAACCACGCCCAATAAGATTTGCCCAGTTTGCGGCACACGCCTTGCCAGTAACGCCAGCCGTTGCCTGGTCTGCGGTACGCAGTTAAACGCGAATGCTGAAATCAGCAAGAGAAGCAGCATTCAACCACGCCAACCCTCTGAGGTTCGCATGGGCTTGCCCGCCGCCATTGGCTTTGCTGTCCTGATCCTGGCTCTGCTCGGCCTCTTGGCCTATTTCGCCTTTCTTAAGCCTTTACAGGATGCCCGTGCAAGCCAGACTACCTCCCCTACGGTAACAAAAACGCTCTCCAGCAGTTCAACACCTACTGAAACCTTGGCGCCACCACCCTTGCCCACCTGGACTCCGCTTCCTCCTATTTCCTATACATTGGCGAATGACGACACTTGTTTAGGCCTCTCCGCGCGCTTCAACATCTCTGTGGACGCGATCATTGTTCAAAACAAACTTGACGCGGCCTGCACACTTGGGGCTGCCGGGACTACACTGCTAATTCCTGTACCAACTGCAACAGCTTCACCAGAACCAACAGCCACAACCGAAGCCACAGCTACATTTGCCCCAGATTGCGACAATACCATTGTTGTTGTCGCGGATGCCAATACGACTCTTAGTAGCATCGCCGCAAATTACAACGTACCTTATGCCGCAATTATGAATTACAACAACATGACCACGGACGTAATAGTTAGTGGACAATCTTACATTGTGCCTCTCTGCGACCGCCTACCTACCCCTGGCCCCACTCCAACGGCAACTCCCAAACCGCCTTATCCAGCGCCAAATTTATTACTGCCCGCTTCTGGCTCATCTTTTGCGTCAAACATTGAAACCATTACTCTGCAGTGGGCAAGTGTTGCAAACCTGGCCGCAAACGAGAAGTACCGTGTAACCATCCAGGACTTAACTTCTACAGAGGAAAAAATCCTTGTTGAATACGCGTCCGACACTAAATATACGGTTCCTTTAGCTTTCAAACCCCAAGACGCAAACCCGCACATTATCCAGTGGTCTGTTTCAGTTGCCAGGCAAATAAATAGCGATGCTGCCAATCCAATCTATGAAGAAGCAGGCATCCTGAGTGAGAAGCGCGTATTTAGCTGGATAGGTACAGGTCAAGCACCAACACCCTGACATCAGACTGATGTGAATACAATCAAACCTGCCCGAATTTTGATCGCCATCGATTCCTTCAAGGGCTCAGCAACCTCTCTTGAGGTTGCCTCCCATATTAAGGCAGGTATCTTATTGGTGCATCCCGAGGCGGAGGTCACAATTGTGCCTGTGGCTGACGGCGGAGAAGGCACGGTTGAGGCCCTGGTTACAGGGCTGGGTGGAAGATATGAATGGACTACAGTGCGTGGTCCTTCCGGTAAATCAGTAATGGCAAGGTACGGAATCCTTCCGGGTAATCAAGCGGTGATCGAAATGTCTGCCGCCTCCGGGCTCACTCTAATTAGTGAGTCCGAGCGCAACCCATTCGAAACGACCACTTATGGGACCGGTCAGTTAATTCTGGCAGCGCTTGAAAAGGGCGTCAGCCAAATCTTCGTTGGTGTTGGGGGTAGTGCCACCAATGATGGCGGGGTTGGAATGTGCCGGGCTGTGGGGATTTCATTTTTGGACAAAGCTGGTCAAGAAATTGGATCGGGTACCTCCGGTTTGGCAGCACTGGATTCAATCCATTTTGAAGGTCTTGACCCAAGAGTGCGCGAGGTTGAATTCACCGTTCTTTCAGATGTGAATAATCCTCTGTGCGGTAAAAATGGAGCCTCCTATGTGTTTGGCAGGCAAAAAGGCGCACATTTGGAGGACCTGGAAATTCTGGACCAGGCTCTTAACCATTTGGCAGACATTGTGAAAGGTGTAACTGGGGTCGATTAAGCAACGATCCCAGGGGCTGGTGCAGCGGGCGGGCTGGGCTTTGGATTACTCGCTTTCTGTGGGGCCAACATCAAACCCGGGGTTGAAACCATTCTTGATTTGGTAAGGATAGACGAAAACCTTAAGGCGGCTGATTGTGTCATCACGGGCGAAGGCCGTCTGGATAAACAATCACTTTATGGTAAGGCACCTGTAGGAATCGCCACACGCGCTAAAAAATTTGGCTTACCTGTCATCGCCATCGTCGGAAGCCGGGAAATCAGCCTGAACGAGGCATCTGAAGCCGGCATAGACACCGTCATTGAAATTCAGACCAAAGCGATGCCGCTCAAAGAAGCCATGGAGAATACAGCCACGCTGGCGGTGCTGGCTGGTGAAAAGGCTATGCAGGCTTTTCTAGCGGGATACTATGAGTGAACGTGCTTTTTTTAACATGGCAACAACATTCAAAGAGTCACAACATAATTAAAACAACCTCCAAGTCAGGAGGCTGTTTTGTAGTTTAACTAGTTGCCTAAACTGGTTGGTACCCGAACTTAAGGTGTATTGCACGCAACTTCTTCAAGGTAGCGCACGGCGGAAATGGCAGCCGCGGCACCCATTCCTGCAGAGGTAATCACTTGCCTGAAGTAAGGATCGCAAATCTCACCAGCAGCAAAAACACCTGGGATACTTGTCTGGTAAGTCTTATCCACAAGCACAGTCCCATCTTCCGACATCGCCAATTGGTGCTTGAAAAGATCAGAATTCGGGTTATGGCCAATAAAAATAAAAACACCATCGCTTGGAATGGTCTTGATTTCTTGCGTTTTAGTATCCTCAATCGCCAGGCTGGTAATTTTCTCTTCACCGATGATTTCTTTGACAACTGAGTTCCAAATGAATCTGATCTTGGGTTCCATTCTGGCGCGTTTTTCCAGTAATACCCCAGCACGTAAAGAATCCCGGCGATGGATAATGGTGACACTGC
>DATIUL010000339.1:0-2996 GCA_035466865.1 Anaerolineaceae bacterium
GAGGTGATGTCATCGAAAATTAAGGCTTCTGCTGCCCGCCCACCTAAAAGGCCTACCATTTGGGCAATAATCTTCTTGCGGGAATCCAGCATGCGATCCTCTTCCGGCAAGGAGATGGTGTAACCGCCTGCCATTCCGCGGGAGATGATTGACACCTTCTGGATGGGGTCACCTTCAGGCAGAGTATTGATGACGATGGCATGCCCAGCTTCGTGATAGGCAATGATGCGCTTCTCGCCAGGATTTATCAGTCGGTTTTTGCGTTCTGGACCGGCGATAACACGCTCGATGGCTTCTTCAATTTCGGTCTGCTCGATAACTTTCTTGTTGCGGCGGGCAGCCAAAATTGCAGCCTCATTGATAAGGTTCTCAAGGTCTGCACCAACGAATCCAGGTGTTGCACGAGCAATGACATGCAAGTCAACATTTGACGAGAGTGGTTTGCCTTTGGCGTGGACTTTAAGAATTTCAAAGCGGCCATTCATGTCTGGGCGGTCCATGGTAACACGGCGGTCAAAACGACCAGGCCGAAGAAGGGCAGGGTCCAAAATGTCGGGCCGGTTAGTTGCCGCGATGACAATTACATTGGTGTCCGTGTTGAAGCCATCCATTTCGACCAGCATCTGGTTGAGGGTTTGTTCGCGCTCATCATGGCTGCCACCCAAACCTGTACCGCGTTGACGACCGACGGCATCAATTTCATCTACGAAGACAATACAAGGGGAGTGTTTTTTGGCCTGGTCAAACAGATCTCTAACCCGGCTTGCGCCAACACCAACAAACATTTCCACGAATTCAGAACCCGAAATCGAGAAAAAGGGTACCCCAGCTTCGCCTGAAACAGCCTTAGCCATCAGGGTTTTACCAGTTCCAGGCGCACCAATCAGCAGTACACCTTTGGGAATACGGGCTCCAAGCGCGATAAATTTTTGAGGTTCTTTTAAGAACTCAACAATTTCAGCTAACTCGCCTTTGGCTTCATCCACACCCGCGACATCCGCGAAGGTGACAGTGGGGTGTTCCCCGGTCAGCATCTTGGCTTTCGATTTTCCAAAAGACATGGCAGCGTTGTTCGAGCCTTGTGCCTGACGGATGAAGAAATAGAAAAGCCCGCCCATAAAAATAAACGGCAGGATGTATCCCAGTGTGTCAATAACGCCAACCCAGGGGCTAGGCTGTTTCATGGTGATTGTCAGATCAGGACTTCGAAGGATTTCTGGTTCAACTCCGAGCTGTACCAATTGATCTACTATTCCAGTCTGACTATCCTTGGAGGATTGTGCGCGAGTGCCATCCGCATTGGTTATAAAAAGGTCATTGCCATCCTGAACAATCGATTTGATTGTTCCAGCTTGAACTTGTGCTGCCAATTGGTTAATAGGCACGGGCAGGTTTTCTTGGCCTTGCTGTAGGTAAGTAAAATACACCATGGAAATAATTGCAAAAAGCAATAATAAGTACATGGTGACAGGTTGTCGGTTTTTGTTCAAAGTGATTCCTCCATTTGGAGATTAGGTTTTAAGGCATTATACCAATTGAGGCCATCATCCATTGAGGCCTGAACAGGGTGGAATGAAATATTAATAACTTTCTAATGAGTTTGTTGGTCCTGGTGGCAAACTGGGCAACCAATATTTGGGTCTTTCACGAGATCATGCACCTTGGTGCACCAAGCCTGCACCGAAATTTTCTCCGGCCTCAGGAAAGGTTTAACGATATCTGCGCTCAGCATCAGATTTGGGCAGGCATTATTGGTTTGGATTTGCGGCATCGGGCAATCTTTACACAATTCAACCTTCCACTTACCTTTCTCATCGGCCGAAAGCGCCCGACATTCCTCAACATTTCGACCCCGAAAGTAATCTCCATAAAAGAATTTACATTCGCGGCCGAAAGGAGTTTTCATAACGGACTAATACAACTAGACGCGTGTAAGGTAATTGCCAGTGCGTGTGTCCACTCGGATGACATCGCCTTCTTTGACAAAGGCAGGGCACTGAACCTTGAGACCAGTTTCACATTCGACCAGGTTGGTTACCCCGGTCGCTGTGTTTCCTCGTGCAGCTGGTGCGGCATAAGTAACCAAAAGGTCTACTGAGGTTGGTAATTCAATATCAAGAGGTTCGTCACCATAATAAGTCAATTTGACTTCAACGTTCTCTTTCAAGAAACCCGCGTAGTCTCCTACCATCTTTTCAGAGATGGCGGGTTGCTCAAACGTGTTGTTATCCATAAAGAAGAACAAATTGCCGTCGTTATACAGATAAACGACATTCGTATAGTCCAGGCGAACATCCTGAACCCGATCTCCAGAGATGAATGTCTTTTCTAGTGTAGTGCCCTTGCGCAAATCACGGGCTTTGACCTTGATCGTGGCCGAGCCGCGCCCTGGTTTGTTATGTTCGTATTCAAGTACTTTGAAGAGGTCGCCATCTATAGTGTAGATGACACCTTTACGTAAATCGTTGACATCAATCATGAAATTTGTTCCTTATCTCTTAAGTCTTTAACTTTTTAATTATATATCAGCCCCTTCCTACAGACAAGAGCTGAAGATTGACATGAACTAATGGGGAGCTGGCAGTTTACCGCAACCAGAATAGCAGACCTTTTAACGCGATTGCATAAACCCTGTAAGGTTTGGGACCAATCAGAATTTCATCACGGATAAAAACCGTAGGCGTACCTGGCGTTTTGGTAGTCAGAATCTGATCAATTAACGACTTCGTCGCTTGATTGACGGGCATACTGCTTGCCGTTCCAAATATTTCATCGGGTAAATAACCGGCCTCTTGCAGAAGTCTTCGAATAACAATCGGGTCTGACACTTTGGCAAAATCCTCTACAAATATTAGATCATTTAGTTTCCAATATTTCACTGGGTCCTTCTGATAAGCCACGTAGGCTACATTATTTATGAAATCGCCATCTGAGTGCACAGGCCAATCCAAGAAATAAAAACTAGTATTGTATTTAGCAGCCAATTTTTTAATCAT
>DATIUL010000340.1:0-3749 GCA_035466865.1 Anaerolineaceae bacterium
ATGACAAAACCCCAATGAGCTTCATCGATTCGGAAAAGATCATAGAAATCACCCCCCACTTGTTTGGCGGTCTGCCAAGCAACCGCGGTTTGATAGCCGTTAAGCTCAGGCAAAATATCTGGTAAAAAATTCTTTTGAATTTGCCTGGCAAGATTCAGTTCTTTTTCCACGAGGTTTTGTTGGTGTTGGACGTGGTGGAACTGGGCCATTTGTAAGGACGAGGCGATCTGCTGAGCAACCCCTTTGAGCAATTCAATACGCTGGTTTTGGCCGGCAGGGTGTGTATCCAAGGCCAAAATGAGGCCGTGGCGTTCGTTTTGTGTCTTCACAGGGACTGCAATCCAATGCGAATTTGCCTTGGATTGGACAAGATGGGTTTCTGCCTGTGGCTGTCCAGCTGCCAGGTGCTTTGAGTTTGGCACCAGTAAGAATGAAAGATCCTTAAAAGGTAGAATTCTGGCTTCAGAAGTACTGAATAATTTATAAGATGGCAAATACTTACCTTCAAAAACAGCTTGCTCAAGAAAAGATAATGGGCGATTCTGGTCAAAAACACTGAAAGAAATTGCGTAGGTCGAATTTTCCGGATTGTAGCTAAGGAAAGCCAGATAATCAAAACCTCCAACGTCATAAAGCATCTGGACGGTCTCATTCAAACCTGCCTCAAGTGAGGAAGAACCTACCAGGTTTTTTGAAACCTGCAACAATAATGTGGAAACGACTGTGCCCTCTTCCGCAGCTGAAACCAGGGAAATGTTTTGTAATGAAAGGGCTGTCTGCTGGGCAATACCCTGCAGAATGGCGATGGCTTGTTTCCCCAGAACTTGTTCTGGTGGTAAATCGATGTAATCCGCATTACCTACGTGCAGTAGCAAACCAATCGGCTTGTCATGCTCGGTAAGGGGAATGAGTAGCACTGTAGAGTTGGGAGAAAGGTCAAAAAGATTCCTGATATTGGTTTCCAATTCCTGGCCTGGGATGGCTGTCAGGGCCTGGGAATGGATAACTTGCTTTAAAACCTTTGTATCATAAAACTCAATTGGGAGATTATCGAAATTTTCGGTATTTCCAAAAATGGCATCGAGGGTAAAAGAGTCATCGTCTGCATCAAAACTGATGATTCCACCAGCCCGACCGCCAATTAGCAGCATAATCAACTGGCCCATCACTGTGGTGAGTTCTCCAACTTCAGTGAGTGACCGGGTTGAAAGTGCAACTTGCAGCAAAATTGTCGAAAGCCAACTTTGCGCTTCAGTTTCATCGCTAAGCGCCTGATTTTCAAGTGCAATACCGATATATCCTGACCACGTCGAAGCCAGGCGGGTGGCTTCGGTTCCATACCGATAAGGTTTGGAATTATAGAGAATAAGGACCCCTACACGTTCATCACCTATGGTCAGCGGAGCAGAGATTGCAGAGGCTTCGTTAGAAAAGCCAAGCATCTCAAGAATTGGGTCGGGAGTCCTGGTCCGGCGGATGACTGGGTGGAGCGTTTCAAAACCATGCATAAACCAAGCAGAATCCGAGTCTAAAGCCAAACCGATTGGTAATGTGTAGCCGTTTGGGCTGATAAATGCATTTAACTTTAACCTGTGCTTATGCGGTTCCTGGTCTTGGATTTCTGGGTCAAAAAGGGCAATTAGGGCGATATCACTGGGTAGTACCTTGATAATGCTGGTTAGGATCTTTTTAAGTGTCTCATCGAAAGGCAGACTTTTGGCTAATGAGAGCGCGATATCCCGCAAGCTCTCGGCAACCTCACGGCGCCAGAGCTGTGTGTTGTAAAGCGAGGCGTTACGCACAGCAATGGAAATATTGGCCGAAAGGGTCGTCAGCAGGTCTACATCCACTTCAGAAAAAGCGTTTTCCTTCTCATCCTGAACATCCAACACTCCAAATACCCGGCCACCAAACTCCAATGGAACCACTAATTCCGAGCCAACTTTCAAATCCTTAAATGGACTGGGTAGGAATTTTGGTTCTTTGCTGACATTATTCACAAACTGAATTTTGCCAGTTCGGATAGACTCTGGAATAAGTCCAATCTTGGATTTCAGGTCAATTGTGTAAACCATTTCTTTATAGCCATTCGCGGTCAATCCGCTGCCGGCGCGATATTGAATGCGTAGTGGGGCATGCTCTACGAGGAAAATGAGAACTTGTTGGTACTTGAACTCTTCGTGCATCATCTGGGCAATTTGGTTAAGGAGGGTATCCAAATCCAAAACACTGGTGAGTGATTTACCGACCCTGGCAATCAGGTCCAATTGATCTGTCCGAAGTTCAAGCGAGGCATAAAGGCCAACTCGGTGTATGGCAAGGGCAATGCTGTCGGCCAAAGCGCGCAAAATAGTAAGGTCTGAAGAGGTAAAGCCGTGCTTGCGATCTGATTGCAGGTCAAGCACACCAAGCACTTTGTTACCAACTTTGAGTGGGATGGCAAGTTCGGATTCGGTTTCGGGTAATGCGTCGGCTGGAAAGTAGAGCGGTTCTTGACTTACATCTGCTACAAGTAAGTGATTGCCTGTTTTGGCTACCTTCCCAATTATGTGCTGGCCAACACAAATATTTTCATGAAGTTCCAGCGGTCCAATTTCGGAAACTGTATTGGCACTGGCATAGGCTTCGAAGTTTAAAACTTGTTTTTCTTCGTCTATACCCCAAATTGAAACGTAGTAGTAGTTGAGGTCCGTTGCAATCAGCCGGCAGGCCTCCTGCTTGAGTGTATCCATCTTGGTGATACCAGCAAGTTTGGAAGCCAGGTTGGCAATCAAGTCGAATGTGCGATTTTTGTAATCCTGAATGGAAGAAAAACGCAGCGATTGAAGGCTATTTGCAGCAATAGTGCAAAAAACGTGCATACTGCTAATCTCGGTAGCGGTAAACTCAGGCTCGCTGCGGATAAACGCCAACGAACCAATTGGTTCTCCCCCGGCAATCAATGGAATGAGATGCGCTAACTCTTGAGTCGGTTCGATGACTAATTCGCGATCCTCACCGCTGGTTTCAGTAATTAGATGTTCTGAAATCAGAAGTTTATTACCCTGGAGTGAGGTTAGGGTGTCATCGCCATGTTCAGTCACGAGGTTGAGAGAAAGGGAGGATCTCCATTCCTTTTTTGCAAAGTTGGAAAATAGCCTTTTCAGGCTCAACAAATCAGGTAGATTGGTAGCCTGGATGAGTAAATCAAGAAGATTGGCAGCGATTTTGGAATTCATGGGCGAATGTTCAGGCAAGGTGTTTGCCCAATAGCAGGTAATTCTTGCCTTTATTCCGTTTGAACTCCACGCGGTCCATCAGCTTGCGTATCGTAAAGACACCAAGGCCACGTTCGCAGCGCAAGTCAAGCGGACTGGTCAGGTCGGGGCTGGGGATACAATCAGGGTCAAATGCCTTTCCGGTATCCTCAATTTTTATAATGAACTCGGAATCATCGGTTGAAAGTTCAATTTCAATTAAGCCTTTCCCCTCTCCTTCATAACCATGATCGATCACGTTGGCGCAGGCCTCATCAAGCGCAAGTTCTATAGCATAGAGAGATTTATCAGTGAAACCAAATTCTCTGGCAAATTCCAGGGTATATTCCGCTATTGGCGCTAAATTGCTGTAATAAGCGGGGAAAGAACGTGAAGAAACAATTGAGGCAGGCATGCCCCAAATTATAACATTTGCAGTTTCAGACTTTGCGCAACGTTGAACTTCTTATACAGTTGTTGGTAAGGTATTCCAAAACATTTCCAGATCAGGAT
>DATIUL010000341.1:0-2124 GCA_035466865.1 Anaerolineaceae bacterium
ATCTAATCAACCGGCTGGAGGCCATCCAGGCCAAAACAACTGGCATGGATAAGATTGTGACCATCATCGTGGATGGAGAAAACTGCTGGGAAAATTACGACATGGACGGCAAAGAATTCTTGACGGAGTTCTACCAAAGGCTTTCCACCAACGACAAGTTAACACCCACCTCACCTTCCGCTTATCTCAAGTCAGTTGTGTATATCGCTCCACTGGAGCGCCTGTTCCCCGGGGCCTGGTTCAGCGCCAATTATGATACCTGGATTGGCGAACAGGAAGAAGCGGATGGTTGGGAGTTGTTGGTGCAAACGCGCAATTGGCTGGCGGATTATGCCAAAGCCAACCCAAGTGCAGTCATGCAGGCAAATTACCAGCAAGCGTACAAGACTATGCTGCAGGCAGAAGGTTCTGATTGGTTCTGGTGGTACGGCATAGACCAGGATTCAGGCTCTGATGCTTATTTCGACGAAGCATTCCGGGCTTTGTTGAAACAAGTTTATACATTACTGGGCCAACCCACACCGGAGAATTTGGACATCCCCATCATTCCTGCAGCCCGGATAAAGCCTGGCCAGGCTTTGGCAGGCGCAGTCAATGCAACGGTTGATGGGAAAACTGATGCTGAAGAATGGAAAAATGCCGGCATTTTCCGACTTGGAGATGATTCTGAAATTAAGTCACTCCAGTATGGCATGGATGAGAAAAATCTATATCTGCGTTTTGATCTGAAGAAACCCTTGGAAATCGGCAATACGCTCGAGATTTACGTTAACCTGCCGGAAGGGGGTACGCGTTCGATAAAAGCACAGGACGGAGTGACCAATCTTTCAGATGGCGCTAATCTGGGGCTGGTTATGAAAAACGAAGGCATCGCTGCTGATGGCATTAATTTGGCCATCATACAGGACGGTAAGTGGGTTCTTTCAACCGAAAGAATTGGCAGCTGGAACAACTCGAAAGAAGGACTTGTAGAAGCCTCCATTCCGCTAGCCGCGCTTAGCAACCCGGCTGCTGGGGTCAGCTTGCCCGTCCAGGTACTGCTTTCACAAAATGGAAGCAAGGTATTCCCCCAGAATGCCACCTTTGAACTGCAATTGATGCGTTTTGGACCGGTAACATTAATCTTGGACGTTTCAGACCCCAGTGGAGACGATAAGGGTCCCGGAACATACGCTTACCCCAAGGATAATATCTTCATTCCAGGGGTCTTCGATCTGACCGCCTTCTCAGTTGGCAGCGACGGCCCGAACCTGGTGTTCACGTTTGAGATCAAAGGACCGATAACCAATGGCTGGAACTCACCTGCTGGGTATTCCGTACAGACGTTTGACGTCTATATTGATAAAGACCCAGGCAAGAGTACAGGCGAACGGATACTATTGCCAGGCCGTAATGCCGCCTTACCCAAGGATTATGGTTGGGAAGTAGCTCTGTGGGCGGAAGGGTGGCAACCCAAGATCGTCTTTCCTGGTGAAAAGGCTGGCAGCCCCGTCGCGAACGATGAGCTCTCGTCTGGGATCAAACAAGTACTTGGCAGCGGCAAGAACGCGGTCATCGTGATCGTACCGCTGGCAGCTTTTGGTGAAGGAGATCCAAAGACCTGGGCTTACGCCGCTACCGTAACCGGGCAGGAAGGTTATCCGGCTGAGGGAGTTTGGCGCATCCGCGATGTAAAAGCGGTGGCAGAACAATACAAATTTGGCGGCGGAACTGGCGCGAGCAACGAGACCCGCATCCTCGATTTTGCCCGGCCAGCTGGCATGCCTCCGGAACAATACCCCAGTCTAAGCAATTTCAAACCCAGCAAGGATAAAGTGGGTGCCATCCCCGTGGATGACTTCCCCATTGTTCCGATGCTGCTGGCAGACGCAAAATAGGATGGATATGGAAGCAACTGAATTCAAATTGACCAATAAACCACGCTCGACTGTTGAAATAACCCTCAATGATGGCCGCATCATCACCGGAAAAAGGGGTGCTCCTCTGGGAAAGTTCCTGGAACTCGTTCAGGAAGAGGGAAATCCTCTGATCGTTGGTGGCATTGTAGACTGGAATTTACGGGAATTGACTTTCCCAATTAATCGGGATGCCCAGGTAACGCCATTAAGCATGGAAACAGAAGAT
>DATIUL010000342.1:0-2307 GCA_035466865.1 Anaerolineaceae bacterium
GAACCGGCTTGATCATCTCTTCAACCGGGGTCAGCTGCTTGAAGATGGTTTGTCCTGAAGGTAAGATTTTGACAACGGCTCCATTAGCTACACTGGCATACGAAAAGAGATCACCGGTAAGCAACACAGCCGGGATCGTCGTGTAGGATCGGCCAGTGGCAATCACCAGGATGGCACCTGCTGCCTTGGCGGCGTGGAGTGCGTTGAAAACCCGGTCAGAAATGTAATTGCCGTACTGCAAAATCGTACCATCCAAATCGGTAGCAATCAATTTAGGAAAATTCATAAGGTATTAGTCTCCTATAAGCATAAAAAAAGGGCTGCCAGGCAGCCCTTGTGGATGTCTGAACTCACCTGAGAGGGCAGCCGCTGAGGGCGTTGAAAGTGAGTGTGCACCACCATGAAGCAGGCATGAACACCAGAACCATGATGATCAGGATGAGCGAGATAAGCAGGACAATGAGAATGATCGAACACCAACCCATTTTTGTGGGCTCGTTGACAACTTCAGGGGCAGGGGCGGGCGGTGCGGAGGGAATGGGCGCTTGCACAGGTTGGTATTGCACCGCGGGCTGTTGTGGAACGTAGGCTTGATAAGTTTGCGGTTCTTCCACCACCGGCGCGATGTAAGGTGCCTGGGTGTAGACGGGCTCCGCGCCTCTTTGTTCAAAAACGAGGACGGTGCTTTCAGCCAGGGTGATTAAATCACCCGAATGCAGCAAGGTGGGGGCTTTGACGCGCACACCATTCAGGAAGGTGCCATTGGTGGAGCCCAGGTCTTCAAGATAAACACCATCCGCACGGGTGATGAAACGGGCATGCCGGCGGGAAATTTCCGGGTCCGGAACCGGTACATCATTGTTGAGCTCGCGGCCGAGGACGACCTCCGGTTTATCCAGAATATAGGAAGAACCAGGGATAGGGCCTGAGCGCATGACGAGGGTTGAGGTGAGAATAGGCATAATTGCTCCAAACGAAGGATAGTTCAATGGGTTTTATTTTATCACCATGCGCAGTGACTTCGATGAGAAGCGGTGTGAGCTTAATCTCTTAATATTGGTGCGATTACGAAGATGGGACGGAATGTTCATGTTCTGTCTACAAAAAACGCAATCTGGAAAGACGTGACCCTGCAAATCATGGATTTTTCCAGGTAAATGTTGTTCAGATCTTAAGGCCAACGAAAAACACTCACAAACAGTCCAATATTTTTTATTAGCTCACATTTGGGAAGTTCTTAGTTGACTGAAACGTTGAATAGTGGAATGGCAACGCTGATAAACACAATAAATATATACAAACAAACATAAAAGACATATACTAAATTATGAATACACATTAATTCTTTGTTGGCCCACTTAACTATGCCGATGGAGGGTCCGATGTCTGGAAAGTGTTTTCGCTTTTTTTCATCATTATTGACTATTTGCTTGGTCGCAGCGTCGTTCAATGCCTCCCCGAAAGCAGTTATCGCAAGCGACCTTCAAGCTGGTACGCAGTATGAGTTTGTAGCGGCCCAACAACTACTCATTAATACACTGGATCCTGCTCTGGCTTATGACACAGGCTCAGAACAGATAATTCAACAAGTTTATGAGCCCTTAATTACCTACAATCGGGAAAAAACGGATGATTTTATCCCTCAATTGGCTTCTTCATGGGATATTTCGGCGGATGGCTCGACTTATACTTTCCATATCCGCCCTGGTGTTACCTTTCATGGTGGTCAAACTTTAACACCTGAAGATGTTGCTTATACATTTCAACGAGGCATCCTTCATGGCGGTGGTGCCTCCCCACAGTGGACGCTGACTGAACCTTTCCTTGGAATCGGTATTCAAGATATCACGGGAATTGTCGATGGCTACGCTTCCTGGGACGACCGCAGTTCCTTGAAGATGAACGACCCTGCTGTGCTCCTGGCAGCCTGTGAGGCTGTGAAGTCAAAAATTGTCGCGAATGATGCTGCTGGGACTGTTACCATGCACCTTGTCCAATCCTGGTCACCGTTTCTGGCGACACTTGCCAGTACCTGGGGGTCAATAATTGACAAAGGCTGGGTAATTTCCGAAGGTGGATGGGATGGCAACTGCGCGACCTGGCAGAATTATTATGCCATGTCAAGCGCGGAGGACCCTTTGAGCCTTGTTGCCAACGGGACTGGACCCTTCATACTGGACCATTACACAGTCGATAATGAGGTTGTTTTAGTGAGAAACTCTAATTATTGGCGCACAACGCCCATGTGGCCGGATGGTCCCAATGGATTAACCAAGCTTGCTCGGGTGACAATCAAACATGTTGGAT
>DATIUL010000343.1:0-18938 GCA_035466865.1 Anaerolineaceae bacterium
CTCCTCCTTGTAGAGAAAAAACAAAATGGTGAGGCAGGTTTCTATCAGGATTTAATCGATAGAGGCTTCGCGGTTCAGCATTTTGAAAATGGCACAGCGGGCATTCGCAAGATTGATACCTGCAGCCCGGACGTTATCATCATCAATGCCGCCTCGCTCCGAACAAATGGCCAGCGTATTGTCAACCGCTTTAATAACCTGCAACTTAATACACCAGTGATCCTGATCTTGTCCACCGATGATGAAAACCTCAAGGACTGCGGTGCCAGTTCGGTTTTGCATCTGCCCTTCACAGTCCAAAAATTAGTCAATTGTGTTCGCCTTTATCAGAAGACACCTGAAAAGCAAATTGTTGCCAAGGGGTCTGTAAAATTGAACACCCTCACAAATGTGGTTAGTCGCGGCAACAAAGAAACGCGATTGACACCCCGCCTGGTTTCCTTGCTCAAGATCTTAATGGAAAATTCGGGCGAAATCCATACCCGTGAAAATCTTTTTAAAGAAGTCTGGCAAACAGACTACACTGGCGACACTCGCACCCTGGATGTGCACATAAGCTGGCTGAGGAATGCCATTGAATTGGACCCCACCAAACCCGAATTAATACTCACCGTCCGTGGGCGCGGCTACAAGATGGTTGTCTAAAGAAACAAGTTCACCAAATTCAGTAATAGTTCCAACCAAAACCCAACAAAAAAGCCAGCTTAGCGCTGGCTTTTTGTGATTTCAAAACGATAAACTGCTTATTAGATACCCATAACCAGGGCAAGCAATAAGCCCCCCGCAATGACGCTACCCAACTGACCAGCCACATTAGCCCCCATGGCATGCATGAGGATGAAGTTGGTTGGGTCGGCCTCGAGGGCTGCCTTTGCGGAGAGCCGCCCCGCCATCGGGAAAGCGGAAATACCGCAAGCACCAATTAACGGGTTCACTTTGCCCTTGGTAATCGCGCACATAAGTTTGCCGAACAGCAGACCCGCCACAGTGTCAATGACAAAAGCAATCAAACCCAGAAGCAACACACCTAGTGTTTGAAGGTTCAAAAAGTCCTTGCCAATCATGGTGGAGCCCACTGCCAGGCCCAGGAACAGGGTGGCAATATTGATGAGTTCGTGTTGTGCGGTATAGCTAAGGCGTTCAACACCAGCTGCTTCACGCAGAAGGTTGCCAAGCATCAGGGCAGCCATCAGAGGTGCCGCATCCGGAGCGACCAGTGCAACCAAAACAGTAACCAGAATTGGGAACAGGATGACCGCGAGAGGAGAGACTTCAATTGGAGCATAATCCATATGAATGGAACGTTCCTTTTTTGAGGTCATCAATTTCATGATGGGAGGCTGGATGATGGGAATGAGGCTCATATAGGAATAAGCTGCCACCGCGATCGGGGCTAAAAGCTCTGGTGCCAATTTGCTGCTTACAAAGATGGCCGTCGGGCCGTCGATGGCGCCAATGCTGCCAATGGCTGCTGCTTGAGGCAAAGTGAACTTAAGGGCCAAGCCAAGCAAAAGGGTGGCATAAATGCCAAATTGGCCTGCGGCCCCTAAAAGCACCATGCTGGGCTGTGAAAGCAGAGGCTTAAAATCGATCATCGCGCCAACACCAATAAAAATAAGCAGCGGGAGCAACTCGGTTTTGATGCCGGCGTCGTAGATCACTTTCATAAAACCGACCTGGTAGGACATACCCAGGTTTGCCAACAGGCAACCGAAGCCAATCGGGATTAGAAGCGTTGGCTCGTAATCCTTCCATATTGCCAGGTAGATTAAGACCAGCGCAACCACGATCATGAGCGCGTTTTTCCAACCAAAGGCAGCGAAGCCTTTTGTTAGTTCCTGGAGCAAAGTTCCGGTCATTGCTTATGCTCCGTAACGCAGCAAGGGCTGGTTGTGCTTCACCTGGTCTTTGGAGTTGACATAGACTTCTGCTACCGTGCCATCCCTTAGGGAGCGAATTGAATTTTTCATTTTCATGGCCTCGAGGATCATGAGCACTTCGCCATTTTTGACGGCTTGACCGGCTTTTACTTTAATTTCAACAATCGTGCCTGGCAATGGGGATTTTAGAGTTAGCGCGCTTTCTCCCTCAGAAACAACCTCTGCAACAGGGGCTGGGGCAGCTTCTTGTTTTGCGGGTGCCGCCACGGGTGCAGGTAAGGCTGTTTGGGTTTGAGCTGATTGCTCGCCGAGCTTGACGCCATAAGTCTTTCCAGCAACTTCAGTTAAAACTTCATCACCCTGAATTTCAAGGATTTTTACATCGTAAACCTGACCATCAATTTCAACTTTAATATTCATCTTAACGTCCTTTTCGTGCGAGAATTTGGCGTACGCGGCCAGCATTCAACCAACTACTGGTTGGAGAACCCAATGTTGGGCTGCTTGTCTGGATCATGCGCGTTGGCGCTTTTTTTGCCTTCAGGGTCATGGCAACTACTGTGGCAGCTGCCAATGCGGCCGCCAGCTGGGCTCTATCTTCTGTAGGAGTTGCGACAACCTGCGCTTCTTCCGTAATTGCTTCCTGAGTATCTTCGTCCGATTTTCCTTTAAACTTTTCTGTCACTTTGACAAGAAAGGCCATGATGAACCAAAGCAGGACGATGAGCACGAAGACCAGGCCCATGCCGATTGCGGAAATAATCAAACCTTTTTCCATCATACCTCCTTAGAGTGGGATATTCCCATGCTTGCGAGCGATGGTGGGTTCAACTTTATTCTGCAGAGCATCCAAGGCTTCAATCAGTTTTTGGCGGGTTTCAGCAGGCTCAATGACATCGTCAATATAGCCGGCCTGGGCAGCCAAGTAGGGGTTCAGGTAGGTTTCTGTGTATTCATTTTCGTATTTCGCGCGTTCCGCGGCTGGGTTTATGGAAGTATCAATCATCTTGCGATACAGGATGTTCGTGCCACCTTCCGCGCCCATCACAGCAATTTCTGCTGAAGGCCAGGCATAACAGATATCCGTGCCGATATATTTGCTGCTCAAGGCTACGTAGGCACCACCGTAAGCTTTACGGGTGACCACGCTCACTTTGGGGGATGTTGCTTCAGCATAGGCAAAGAGCACTTTAGCGCCGTGACGGATAACACCGCGATGTTCCTGGTCCACACCCGGTAAGAAGCCCGGGGAGTCCACAAAGGTCACAATTGGCAGGTTGAAGGCATCGCAAAAGCGTACCATGCGGCTGATTTTGTCTGCTGAGTCAATGTCCATCACCCCGGCCATCGCCATGGGGTTTTGGGAGATAATACCAACCGATCGGCCATCGAGGCGTGCCAACCCAACAATGGCGTTGGGGGCAAAACCGTGTTGGAATTCGAGGAAGCTGCCACTATCCACAACCGAGTCTATAACTTCATAAAGGCTGTAGGGTTCGGCTGGATCGGTGGGTACAATGGCATTCAAGCTTACATCCCGACGGGATGGATCATCCCCGGTTGAAATCGAAGGAGCAGATTCAACGCAATTGGAAGGTAAATAAGCAAGCACTTTGCGGGCAATAACCAAGGATTCTTTCTCGTCTTCGCCGACAAAATGAGCATTTCCACTGGTTGAAAGATGCACATCGGCACCACCCAATGTTTCCTGGTCCACATCTTCGCCAGTGACAGTCTTGACCACTGCAGGCCCGGTGAGGAACATATAGGACTTGCCCCGATTCATGATGACAACGTCAGTCAAGGCTGGTGAGTACGATGCACCCCCTGCGCAAGGCCCAAGAATGATGCTGATTTGGGGAATAACACCCGAGTACTGGGCATTTTTCCGGAATATCTTGCCATACCCACCCAGGCTCTTGACACCTTCCTGAATGCGGGCACCACCGGAATCAATCATGCCAACAATCGGAGAGCCCGTCTTGGCAGCCAAATCCATCACACGGCAAATTTTAGTTGCGTGCATTTCACCCAATGCGCCACCTTGTACGGTGAAATCCTGGGCATAGACGTAGACCTGGCGGCCATCTACTTTGCCATAGCCTGTTACCACGCCATCCCCAGGAATACTTTCGGCAGTTGGGTCTGCTTGTTGAGTTACAAATGCATTCAGCTCCCGGAAGCTGCCCGGGTCCAGAAAAAGCTCCAGGCGTTCTCTGGCGGTTAAGCTGCCTTTGGCATGTTGCCTGTCGATGCGTGCCTGACCTCCGCCGAGTAAAATGGCGGCTTTTTTATCGTTTAATTTTTGCATTCGGGGGTCTTCTTGAGCCATACTTCTCCTTGACAGTTAAATTTAGTCTGCTAATAAACCGCAGGCTCGTAACAGTGGGAAATTGTAACACTGCAGGTCGGTGAAGAGGCTCTTTTTTACAGATTAACGCAATTTTACGGAAGCGGCGAAGCGTAAAGGTCCGGGCCAAAAGCGAGGTAAACGATGCGATCATTGGCCATTCCCAAAGCAGTGACTCCCTTGGAGAAGTTGAATGGCGAGACTGCGGCAGCCCGCTTGACATCATTTAAGTTGAGCTTGAGGCTAAACTGGTAAAGTGAAGCATCTTTGGGGTCCAAATAGTAGATTGAAGCATCTGGGGAAGGAGCATAACTGAGTTGCGTGAACCTTGTATCAGTAAGCTGTTTGCCTTCTTTTCCAGGACGAGGATCGCTATAAGCCATCGGATTTTGGCAGTCAACCTTGCCGCTAACTGAGGAAGCCAGGCAATGTGCGCTATGACCATCTTTGAACAAGTAGAAGGATTCATCCCGATTAATCACAAAATTTACAACGTCACTCAAGCTAAAGCCTGGCTCGTCAAAATAAGGGATGGGTGCTTTAGGGAATTCATCCGTAAAACCCGTATAAATCCAGAGGCCATTTTTTAACGGGTCAAAAACATACAAGCGGCCGTTACTGGCATCATAATGGACTTTTTGAATGCTCCCCCAACCTCCTTCGGGTGCGGTGAGGGTGATAACGGCTGCTTCTGACCCTGGCTTGCAGTAGGCAGCATTGCCGGCGTTGTCGAGCGCGAGCAAAGGGGCCTCGTGTTTATTGGTTAGCGGAATGAGGGTGATTGCCACAACTTTGCCAAGCATCTTGCCCTGTTGTTGGCCCTGCCCGCAACTGAAGCTGGTATCGAAAAGATAACCTTTTTCATCGCGGGTCATGTGCAATACTTTGCCCGAGTTCAAATCAAGTGTGAAAAGGTCATTTCCTACCGAAGCCACCTGCGTAAGGTTGGCCTCGCCACCGATTTGGGCTGAGGATAGGATTTTGGTAAAAGTAAGTTGCACAGCGCCAGTAAGGCTATCCAAGGCCTTCTGAACTTCAGTTTTCATCTGCACAAGTTCGTCGCTGGATTTGTAAGTTTCTGCTTGTGCCAGCCATGTGAAAGCAGTCTGCCAATTATCAAGCTGCTGATCAAGTGTCTTTGCCGATTGTGCGCTGGCCACAGCACCGCGAGCCTGGTTCATCAAGCGCTCGTATTGTGTGGAAATGCCCTTTGAAAGGTAGATGCCAACCGCGAAAGCCACGATGATCAGAGGCACGATAATGGCAATGAGCAGTTTATTCATGACGGAGAGGCCGGAAATGGGTGTGGGTACTCCATCTCGATCGAGCACGGGCTTATCCAGGGCTTGTTTGGTCTTTTCTTCCAGAGAGCGCATAAAACCCGCGCCTACAGCAATGCCTTTAATCGTGCCTTGGGAAATCTCGGTTGGTCCATCCGCAACTTTTTGCGTTGAAGGAGGCTCTGTCTGGATTGGTTCAGGCATCACTTCTTTTGGTTGGTCCAATTTCTGCTTGATACGCTCCATCAAACTCGAGACCTTGCTTGCAGATTTCTCGTCACCATAGGCGGGAGTCACTGAAAAACTATCTTCCTCCAATTCTTCTTTCTCAGGGAGAGTCAACAGTTGGGTATGGGCTTCAGCGGCTTCTCTTGCTTCTTTTTCTGTTCTGAGGGCTGCTGCCCTAGATTTTTCTTCTTCAGCCCGAAGAGATGCTTCTTCACGGGCTCGAAGTTCAGCCAAGCGTGCTTCTTCACGCAACTGCATCGCGCTGGCTTTTTCTTTATTGAGGTATTCTGCAATGTTCAACTCAGTTACCTGGCCAACCCCGATGCGCAGCCGCATAGCCTGAAGAGGAAAGCTACCCCTGGAAAGCACATTTAGATTGTTTGCCAGGCTGCGCAAGCTGTTATTCATGCCCTGGCTGGTAGTCTCCAACCAACTTTGGGGCAGGTTTGGAGCAACAACCAGCAGATCACCTTCATTGATACCTGTTTGAAAAAAGCGCGATTCGTACGCCGATGGCAAACCCAGGGGGGAATCGTCCGCCCAGGTTTCGTGGAAAACCTGCATGCCGGAGGCCTTGAGATGCACACAGTACACCTTGCCGGATTGGGCACCAAACAAGGTGCCATGGTGCACGACGCCTAAAAAGACATCCAGGACCTGGGCAGGGATTTCCGGATCCAGCGCCTGATTTTTCTCTTTTACCTGCGAGTCAATCTCGCCTAAAAGTGCCCGCATGGCCATGGTAACTGACCCCAGTGAGCGAAAATATGTGTTGACCAAGGCTTCCTGCCAGGCAGCCAATTCAGCCGTCGGCATAAAATTGGCGTCCCTGGGCTGGATAAACATGAAAATACTATCCTCTTCACGCCCTCGGGCGCAGCGTTGACGATAGGGACCGGCGGCAAAAAAGCCGGTCAGAGCCTGGGCAGGTTCCTGAATGAGTTGCAGATCAAAGGTCATATGCGCACCAATACTTATATATGGTTGACAATCACGATGCATGAACCTTGCCAAGGTATATAATTATTAACATGGAATACCACTTATATCAGGACCCCTCCGCCTGGGGTTCACTTTTTGAATCATGGGCAGCCTTACTGCCTGAGAGTATTTTCCCGCTTCCTTTTTTGCATCCCAGTTACCAGGAAACCTGGTGGCAAAGTCTGGGTGGGGGCGAATGGTCAGAACAAGAAAGCAAATTGGCAATTATCACTGCCCATGAAAACGGGCAATTGCTGGGTATCGCACCCCTCTTTATCAGCCGCAAACCCGGGTCTGAAACCGCGCTCCATTTTATCGGCGCCGTCGAAGTTTCAGATTACCTGGATTTTGTCGTCCGCAAGCCGGACCTTGAAGCTTTTCTGGAGGGGCTGCTCACTTTCATCACAAGCCACCCGGACTTGAAAAATTTAGCGCTTGATCTTGAAAATCTGGTTGACTCCTCCCCCAGCTTGACTGCTTTGGAAAATTTGGCGCAGGTTCAAGGTTGGAGTTTCAGCAAAGAAATACTACAACCCTCACCGTACATCAGCCTCCCCGCTGATTTTGAAACCTACCTGGCTGGGCTTGATAAAAAACAGCGTCATGAGATCCGCCGCAAACTTCGAAATGCCTATACTGGCCACGAAGCCCGATGGTATTTCGTTGAAGATGGCAAGTTGCTGCCAGCGGAACTGCAAGTTTTCACTGAAATGATGCGCAACGAGAACGACAAGGACACCTTTCTTAAACCTGAGATGGAAAGATTTATTCATGCAGCAGCAGAATGCCTGTTTGATCTGGGTATATTGCGGCTCGCGTTCCTGATGATTGATGATGAAAAAGCAGCTGCTTTTTTGAGCTTTACCTGCTGCGATCGTCTGTTGGTCTACAATTCCTCAAGGGCGGACAAATGGATGCCACTCTCACCCGGTTGGGTGCTGCTGGCCAGGCAAATTGAATGGGCTATCAGCGCTGGGATAAAGGAAGTGGATATGATGCGCGGCGATGAGGGCTATAAATATAAATTTGGTGGAGTCGATCGCTTTGTATGGCGTGCCCTTTTGGCTCCATTACCCTAGATGTATTCAGTTACTGGCACACTCAAAAGCTTTCCTGGCATGTATTTCTGTTGTATCCAGAAGGGGAATTTCTGGCAGGTCTGCCTGATTAAGCAGGAGCCCAATCTCGGTACAACCTAAAATGACAGCCTGTGCCCCCTCGGCAACCAGACCGCGGATGATTTCCACGTAAGATTCCTGCGATTTTTTCTCAATATTTCCCAGGCACAATTCATTGAATATTACCGAGTTTACGGTATCTTGATCCACCTGATTAGGAACCAGTACATCAATGCCTGCCTCGAGGAGCCTATTTGAATAGAAACTTTCGCCCATCGTATATTTAGTCCCAAGCAGGCCAACTTTTTTATAGCCTTTCTGGTGGATCTCCTCAAGTAAGGCATCCGCAATGTGGATGAAAGGTAGATTTGTAGCTGCCACAATTTGATCGCTGATCTTGTGCAAAGTATTAGTGCATAGCACAAGGCAATCGGCACCGGCTGCTTCAAGGCCTTTGGCTGCAGCTGCAAGCAATTGACCTGCTTCAAACCATTGATTGGACCGTTGAAAGCCTTCAATCTCGGCAAAATCGACACTGAACAGAATCACCTTTGCTGAGTGGAAGCCGCCAAATTTCTCTCGTGCTAAAGAATTTAGAATTTCGTAGTAGGTTATTGTGCTTTCCCAACTCATGCCGCCAATCAAACCAATCGTTTTCATACCATTACTCCTTGCCTAAGATTCTAATCTAAAGATGCACTCGGAGTGCTAAACAAAATCTTACGAAAGGTTAACGCAAACTTCTTGAATTGCCCCATCGGGCGTGATATTATTGTTTCAGAAAGACTAGCACTCTCAGATTGAGAGTGCTAATTATAAGAATGTGATGAAAGACCTAACCGATCGCCAAAAAGTTTTGTTGACCATGATTGTGCGTGAACACACACGCACTGCCCAACCCGTGGGTTCAAAAACCATCGTCGATCACTTTGGCCTAACACTATCCTCCGCCACGATCCGTAACGAGTTGGCTGCCATGACCGAATTGGGCTATTTGCGTCAGCCACATACTTCCGCTGGGCGCATCCCAACTGAAGATGGCTACCGCTTCTTTGTCAGCAACCTGGTACAGCAGACCAACCTGCCAGCCTCCACGCGTAATACAATCAGCCACCAGTTTTCCCAGTCCCAGGAAGGCCTGGACCATTGGTTGAAGTTAGCGGCTTCCATATTGGCCAACCAAAGCCAGTCTGCATCGATTGTGACGGCACCACATACGCAACGGGCAGTCTTCAAACATCTGGAATTGGTATCGGTGCATTCCGACCGCATTTTGATGGTCCTGGTGCTTGTGGGTGGAGAAATCCGCCAACGCATCTTCAGTATCGGCGAAGCTTTGAACCAGGAAATCCTTTCAAGGCAAGCCGCCCGTATCAATGACTTCTGTCAGAATAAAAATGCACAGAGTATTTCCATGCAGGAAGACCAATTTGATGAGCAAGGGCGGAAAATCCTTGCCATCCTCGTTGAAGAAATGACAGAATCCAGCCACCTTGTGACCGGGCAAGTCTATTTGGATGGTATCCAAAAACTGCTTAGAGAGCCGGAATTTGCTGACTCAGAAAATGCCCGCAGCGCCATCCACCTGCTGGAAAGGCGGCCTGTTTTGGACGATTTACTTTCAAGCACGGTGCTGAAATCGGCAATTGGCGGCGTTCAGGTCTTGATTGGCGGTGAAGGGCACTGGTCTGAATTGCGCGATTTCTCCATTATTTTGACGCGTTATGGAGTGCCGGAACAACTTAGCGGGACCTTAGGCATTATTGGCCCGATGCGCATGCCTTATGGGCACGCGATTGGTACAGTACGATTTGTGTCGGACTTGCTGTCAGAACTGGTGACAGACCACCTGATTGAAGAATAGAGGTATTTATGACTGAACAAAAACACAAGAAATCAGTTTCGGAGACTGAAAAAAGCTTGGAGGCATTGCAAGCAGAAATTGACAATCTTGCAAGTGAATATGCCGATTTGAAAGTTGAAAGTGAAAAGGTTAAAGCTGAGGCTGCTGATAATCTGGAAGGATTGCAGCGTGAGCGCGCCAGCTTTGCCAATTTCAAGCGCCGCATGGAGCAGGATGCCATGGCTGTATACGACAATTCGTTGGCTGACCACGTCAAACCTTTCCTACCGGTGATTGATGACCTGGAACGGGCTATCAAACACCAGCCTGTAAGCCAGGAAGTACAGCAATGGTGTATTGGCCTTGAGCTGATTGTGCAAAAATTACTGAGAACCTTAAATGACCAGGGTGTGGAAGTCATCGATGTGAAGCCTGGTGACCTTTTTGACCCGAACACGCAGGAAGCAATCACGCACGAAGAAGCAGAAGGTTTTGAAGATGGGCAGGTTATTGAACCTGTACAAACAGGCTACAAATTAAAAGATAAAATCATCCGCCCGACACTCGTCCGGGTGGCAAAATAGGAGCAAGCATGTCGAAAATTATTGGTATTGATCTTGGCACAACCAACTCGGTAGTAGCCGTTATGATGGGCGGAGAACCCATCGTCATCCCCTCTTCTGAAGGCGAGCGGTTGGTTCCTTCAGTCGTGGCTATCAACAAGAACGGTGAACGGTTGGTTGGACGGGTTGCCCGCAATCAGGCTGTCACAAACTCGGAAAACACCATCTTCTCGATTAAGCGCTTTATGGGACGCCGTTTTGACGACCCTGAAGTGCAACGCGCGATGAAGCACGTCCCTTATAAGGCTGGTAAAACCTCAAGCGGTGACATCCATGTGAAGTTGGGCGAAAAAGACTACACAGCCCCCGAAATTTCAGCCATGATCCTTGCCAAACTCAAACGCGATGCCGAAGCCTATTTAGGAGAATCGGTCAACCAGGCCGTTATTACGGTGCCTGCTTATTTCAACGATGCCCAACGAAACGCTACCAAGGATGCTGGCAAGATTGCCGGTTTGGAAGTGCTGCGAATTATCAATGAACCCACTGCATCTTCTCTGGCTTACGGACTGGATAAGAAAAAGAACGAAATGATCGTAGTCTATGACCTTGGTGGCGGCACTTTTGACGTCTCCATCCTTGAGGTGGGCGACGGTGTATTCCAGGTTAAATCCACCAGTGGAGATACCTTCCTCGGCGGTGATGACTATGACCAACGGGTTATCGATTACCTGGCAGACGAGTTCAAGAAAGAAAATCAGATTGACCTGCGGCAAGATCGCCAGGCATTACAGCGACTAAAGGAAGCTGCTGAAAAAGCCAAGATTGAGCTTTCATCTGTTATGCAGTCAGAAATTAACCTGCCTTACATAACTGCTGATGCCAATGGCCCCAAACATTTAGTGACCACGATCACCCGTTCCAAGCTTGAACAGTTAACCAACGACCTCACTCAAAAGACCCTTGGGCCTATCCGTCAGGCATTGGCAGATGCCAACCTGAGGACGAGTGAGATCAATGAAGTGGTTATGGTGGGCGGTATGACCCGCATGCCAGCCGTCCAGGAAATGGTGCGCAAGGAATTTGGAAGAGAGCCCAATAAAGGTGTGAACCCAGACGAGGTAGTTGCCATTGGCGCGGCCATCCAGGCCGGCGTGCTTGGCGGCGACGTCAAAGACATCCTGTTGCTGGACGTGACCCCGCTAACACTCTCCATCGAGACCCTGGGAGGCATTTCCACCCCGCTTATCAATCGCAATACCACCATCCCAACCCGTGAGAGCCAGGTATTTTCAACCGCGTCGGATAGCCAGACCTCGGTTGAAATAAACGTCTTACAAGGCGAGCGACCGATGGCAGCCGATAATAAATCGCTTGGAAAGTTTATGCTGGATGGCATCCCGCCCGCGCCACGTGGCATTCCGCAAATTGAAGTGACCTTTGATATCAATGCCAGCGGCATACTTGAAGTTACCGCCAGCGACAAAGCCACCGGCCGCAAACAAAACATAACCATAACTGCATCTTCCGGCCTCTCAAGCAGCGAAGTGGAAGAAATGCGCCGCCAGGCGGAAAGCCATGCCGAAGAGGATAAAAAACGTCGCGATTTGGTTGAAGCGCGCAACATGGCCGAAAATGCCATTTACAGCGCCGAAAAGACCCTACGCGAAAATGCCGAAAAAATCCCTTCGGAATTAAAAACAAAAGTGGAAGCATCCATTGCCAATGTAAGAACCCTCAAAGACGCTGAAGAACCCGCCCCGATAACCGCCGCTGTTGATACCCTGATGCGTGAAGTGCAGTCGGTTGGGGAAGCTTTGTACAAGTCCGCACAGGAACAAGATACCAAAGCTGCTGAAACGCCCTCTGAGCAAGGCCCAGCTGCTGAGGCTGCGAAAGAAGAAAGTGACACAGTAGACGGTGATTTCAGAGCCGCTGAGTAGAGACTGTTTCAGGTCTTACAATACTGGGATAGAATATTTGCTCTCCTGCGTAAAATAGCATGGAAAGATGATTGGGAGGGAAGCAGGTCTCTCCCAGGTTAATAGATAATGGCAGAAAAAAGAGATTACTACGAAGTGCTGGGCGTACCCAGGTCAGCTTCAGCGGACGAAATCAAGACCGCGTTCCGTTCGCTTGCCCGTAAGTACCACCCTGATGTGAATGATGCCCACGACGCGGAAGAAAAATTCAAAGAGATAAACGAGGCCTACGGCATCCTAAGTGACCCCCAAAAACGCTCTGCTTACGACCGCATGGGCTTTGCAGGTGTGAATACCAATGGCGTGCCTGATTATTCCAATATTGACCTCTCAGATCTGCTTGAAGGCTTGTTTGGTTTCGGCGGATTTGGCGGTTTTGGAGGTGGGCGGGGCCGTAGCAGAAACGCGCCCAGAAAAGGTGCTGATATCAGCACTCGGGTACGCGTCGCCTTTGAAGAAGCCGTATTTGGCACTGAAAAAGAAATTGACATAACCCGGGATGAACGTTGCAGCATATGCAACGGCTCAGGTGCAGAGCCAGGTACCAACCCGGTCACCTGCCCAAGCTGTAATGGTTCGGGAGAACTTCGCGAAACCCGTCAGACTTTGCTGGGTGCCATGGTTCAAGTGGTTACCTGCTCACGTTGTAATGGCACAGGCCAGTTCATCCCAACCCCCTGCCACAATTGCCACGGCCGTGGCGTTGAACGCAAGACCATCAAGAAACGCATCAGCATCCCTGCCGGCATCGATAACGGCGTTCAGATGCGGATTTTGAACGAAGGCCAGCCGGGTTCAAACGGTGGGCCCAATGGCAATGTGTATGTTGAAATGGACGTAACCCCGCACAAATTCTTCCGCCGTAATGGTAATGACATCCTGCTGGACCTGGATATCAACCCTGCCCAGGCTGCCTTGGGCGATGAGATTGAAATTCCCACGCTTGAAGGCACCGAAAAATTGCGCATCCCTGCTGGTACGCAACCCGGACGAATGTTCCGTGTCAAAAGCAAAGGTGTACCCGTCCTGCAACGCGATCAACGCGGCGATCAGGTGGTAACCGTGAACATTCAGATTCCCACCACCTTGAGCGAGGAACAAAAAGATTTGTTTGAAAAAATGGGGCAGAGCCTGGGAACAGACATCAAGATACAGGAAAGAGGATTCTTTGACAAAATCAGAGACGTGCTCGGCATGTAACCCCGCTGCCTGGGAGGAAGTGTCCCTGGTTTGCAGTGGTGAGCTGGCGGAAGTAGTCGCTGAAACCTTCGCCCGCTTTGTGCCCGATGGCGTGGTAATCAACAGTGTGACCAGTTTCGACCAGGAAGCTTACGAGCAACGCCCCACCGGTGAAATGCAAGTGGTGGCGTATATGCCAATCGACGCTGAATTGGCCACCACGAAAGCCAAATTGGAAGAGGCAATCTGGTATCTTTCCACCATCTGCCCGCTAAACAGTCTGAGTTACCGCCAGATTCAAAATCAGGACTGGATGGCAGAGTGGAAAAAGCATTACCAACCGCTGCTTCTGGGTAAAAACCTGATCGTATTGCCGGCTTGGGTTGATGAATCAGTAGCAGGTGACCGTATCCCTATACGCATTTCTCCGGATATGGCGTTTGGTACCGGCACCCACCCCTCCACGCAATTGTGCATGGTCGCTTTGGAAAAATACGGCTGCAAAGATGAAAACGTCATTGATATCGGCTCTGGCAGCGGCATCCTATCAATTGAAGCTGTTCGGCTGGGCGCTGACCGCGTTTTGGGCGTGGATATCGAATCCGATGCGGTGCTATCCGCCCGGCGTAATGCTGAATTGAATGGCATGCCCGCTAGTCTCATCTTCGAAGAAGGCTCACTAAGAGAAATCCTTTTGCGTAAAGATGGCTTGAATAAAGCACCGGTCGTTCTTGCCAACATCCTGGCGCACATCCTGATTGCCATGTTCGGCCAGGGCCTGGCCGAGACGGTAAGCCCACAAGGCATCCTTATCCTGGGCGGCATCCTCGACCACCAGGCACAGTCAGTCCTCGAGGCGGGCGAGCCGAAAGGGCTCAAGCTCATCGAGACTTTCAAGGATGGCGATTGGGTAGTTTTGGTTTTGAGGAAAGAAAATTAGGCACTTAAACGAGGACAGAGGGCCTCGTTTTTCTTTAATTGTGCAAAATCCTTTGACAGAGAAAAGAGAGATAGGCTGAAGGCAGCTTTTTCTGCCCAAAATCCTCTGCTTTACAGGCCAGGTAAATCGATTCGGGGGTGAATAGGCCTTCCTCGTTTTGTTTGGCAAGAATGACCTGCTTCATTTGCTGAAATCGCGAATCTTCTGAAAGCCATGGGAGCTGACGCAAGACATCACATACAGAAACAATGTCATACCAAACCGCTGGGGCTTTCAGTTTCCTGAAGTCCGTACCCATGGAGAACATGTACGGATGCTCCTCCCAACTGTGCTCCCATAGGGAAAGGATGGCTTCGGCCGCGCTTCGCGCTTGCGCGCTATCTCTGAGTGAAGGCAGGGCTGCAAAAAGGCGCAACATCCAAAGGGTGGCTATCGGGCAAGGGTCCGATTTGCGTCCCGGACCCCGCCATTTGCCCAACTCTTTTGAAACCGCGCAGGGAAAACCTTTTTCAAACTGAAGTGAAGAAAGCGCATCCAAACCCGGCTTAACGTATTCAGTGTAGTCCATCCCAGCTTGAAACACTGCTAATAAAAGCAGCGGCGCGTCGCAAAGAGCCCAACCAAAATCGGGCAGCCCTGTGCCACCATAGCTTGTGGATACCAGGCAACGACTTCGATAAACTCCCTGGTTGTCCCGTTGGGCAAGAATCAATTCCATGGCCGTTTCGATTTGAGGGGTTTCGAGGCCAAAATCCAGGGACTGCAGCATCAGGAGTTTGTTGACGTTGAGGCTTGGACTTTTATGCCCGCTCACAATGAGTACATGAAAGTTTTTTACTGCTGCCAGCAAGCCCTGCACATAAGGCTCTTCAAAGACTTGAGAGTGCAGTCCCTGCAATTCTGTAAGCGTTGCCCCAGCCAGGTCTCTCAGTACCAGGTAGCGCACCCAGGAGGGTGAATTTTTCAGAAGGTGATCATAAGTTTCCAAATGAAATCCCTTTCTTATCTAAATTGGCAAACACAGGCCACCAGTCACCTGGCAGCTCAATAAATGGACAGAGATTATCTTATTTCCAATTATAATAACATTGATATTTATGGCATCTGACCTCGAAACCACAATCTACGAAGTATCCTACCGCATTCCGCAGGACCGCCTCTATACCGGGCAGGGTTTGTGGTTTAAACCCAATGGCTGCCGTTTTCTGCTAGGCCTTTCCGATTTCGTCCAGGAGCATAACGGCCCCATCAGCTTTGTTCAAACCAAAGCTGTGGGTGGTTTGATCAATAAATTTGGCACCGTAGCAACCCTTGAAGCGGCCAAAGGCTTGCTTGACATCACCTCCCCAGTTTCTGGCGTCATTTACAAAGTGAACCCAAAACTGGCGGAGCAGCCGGAACTTGTCAACGAAGACCCCTACTCGCACGGCTGGTTGGTTGAATTTGAAGCCTTCAGCTGGCAGGCAGATAAAGCTTTCCTGATGACTGCTCAGGAGTACGTTAACCACCTGCTCGACGAATCGAACAGCTTCCGCCGCACCGATTAGGAGCCTTATGCCCGTTATCCACCCCGAAACACTGAAATCTGAAGCCATTAATTCAGGCCAGGGTGTCAGCCGCAAGATGCTGATCAGCCCTGAAATTGGGCCACATTTTGCCATGCGCCAATTCAGCATTGAACCTGGCGGCTACATGCCCCTGCATACCAACCTGGTTGAGCACGAACAATACGTGCTGCGAGGCCGGGCGCAATTGGAGCTGGGCGATGAGAAAGTTGTGGTTGCAGCTGGTGACGTAGTTTTTATTCCCGCTGGTTTGCCACACTCCTACGCCACCTTAGGCTCGGAGCCTTTTGAGTTCCTCTGTTTGGTGCCAAATTTGGAGGACCACACCGAGATGGTTGAACCCAAGCCTCATCATTGTAAATAATTACGCAAAAAAACTTAACCTGCCCCCGCAAGATTAATAACAAAACCCCGCGAAAATGTTCGCGGGGTTTTTCTTTATTTCTTCTGTAGACAATTGATTAGAAAAGGGATTCGTGAGGGTGTTTCTCGTCGATGCGTGAAAGCGCATATGAAGCGGCTGCACCGAGGACAAACGCCAGGATGCAAACAAGGTACTGGCTGGGGGTGGCCGGGCCTTCAATGATGGCAATTGCGATACTGGAGCCAATCACCGTGCCGATAATGATGTGATAAATAAGCCCAAAGGCCTTATCAAAGAGCTTGGACACAAACCGAGCAAGCAGTAGGATTGAGGCCAAAACCCCAACGGTCACCGGCAGGATGACGCCCAAATTGAGGTCGCCAATCCCCCGGGACATGGGTTCGTAAAGGTTCATATACATCAGGAAGTTGGACGGGCTGAGGCCGGGAACAATGATGCCCAGGCCGGTAAGCAAGCCCGCAAGCAGCCAGCTGAAGATCGTCTGGGGCAGTGAGACATTGGTAATGGTGCGCATCCACAACAGGAAGGCCACCATTGCCGCGGCAACACCTACCAAAACCAGGTAGTGCCAGGATTTACGGCCCCGGGAACCGGCGTTTTTTATCAAGGAGGGCAGAGTGCCGGCAATGAAACCGATAAATAGCCAAATGAATGGGGCTTTATTTCTCTCCAGTGAGTCCGCCACAACTTTTGAGAAAATGATTACACCCGCCATACCGCCGATGCCGATAGGAATGAAGTAGAGGAAGCGCTTCCAGAAACGGTCCTTGAGGTTGCCCAGGAAACGCATAATGGGCTCGTAGATACCCAGGATTACTGCCAGGACACCACCGGATAGACCGGGGGTTATCGCGCCGAAACCGACAATAAAGCCTTTAACCAAACGCAAAACCCAATCTACTATCGAATTGGATTTAGCACTCGCGCTGAGCGTATTTTCTCTTTTTTGTGTGTTTTTTGCCATTCAAATGCACTCCCTTGAGGTAAATACTGCGTTCAAACGCGTAAGTATACCCCAGCCAAAGGTTTAGCGCTTGCTGGCTTTGCGGGCCAGATTAGTGCCCAGGGATTGAATGCCCTGCACAACCACAACCAGCAGAATGACGGTGATGAGCATCACCAAAGTTTCGCTGCGCTGATAACCATAACGGATGGCCAGGTCGCCCAGGCCGCCGCCTCCAATCGCCCCCGCCATGGCCGAATAACCAATCAGGCTGATGATGGTGAGTGCCACTCCGGCGATCAGGGAGGGCATTGCCTCAGGAAGAAGCACCTTGAAAATGGCATGCTTCAGATTTCCACCCATCGACTGGATGGCTTCAAGCAGCCCACGGTCCACCTCGTTCAGGGCAGTCTCCACCACGCGGGCAAAGAAGGGGATGGCTGCCAGGGTAAGCGGTGGAATGGCGGCTGTGGCTCCAATCGTTGTGCCGACGATAAAGCGGGTTAATGGCAGAATAGCCACCAAAAGGATGATGAAAGGCAGCGAGCGGCCGATGTTGATAACGACACTAAGCGTCTTATAAAGTGTCGGTTTCGGAGAGAGGCCTTTGGGCGAGGTCAGGTTTAGCCATATACCCAGCGGCAAGCCAAGCAGGATTGTTAACGCGGTGGAAACCCCCACCATGTAAAGGGTCACACCGAATTCCTTGAGCAGTTTTGGTATCCAGATTTCCCAGTTCATGCGCTCACCTCCACTCTCAAGCCAAGCCGGCGCAAGTGCTCCAGGGCCTGGGCGGTCTGTTCACCAGCCAATTCCACCTGCAACTGACCGATGCGCTTGCCCGCAACGGTTTGAATACTGCCACCCAGTATATTGACGTCCACATTATAGCTGCGCACTAGCATAGCTAATACCGGTTGGTCAGCCTCGTGACCCAGAAAAGTAATGATGGCCGAAACCGCCCCAGGCCGAGGGGCAAGCTCTTGGATGCGTGGAAAGAACGCGTGGGAAAGCCGGCTTTTGGGGTCGGCAATCAGGTCGGTCAGCGCGCCCTGTTCAACGCAAAAACCGGATTCCAGCAAAGCCACATGGTCGCAGACCTGCCTGATGACTTCAATCTGATGCGTAATTAGCAAAATGGTGAGGCCAAGTTCCTCGTTGAGCTGCTTGAGCAACGCCAAAATGGACTGGGTGGATTGTGGGTCCAGAGCGGAAGTGGCTTCATCAGAAAGCAGGATCTTCGGGTTAGTGGCTAGCGCTCGGGCAATGCCTACACGCTGCTTTTGGCCGCCTGAGAGCTGCGCCGGGTAGGATTGGGCTTTATCGGTCAGACCCACCAGGTCCAGCATCTCATGTGCTCTTGCTTCGCGTGCCTTGGGCTCCATGCCTTCAATTTCAAGTGGTAAGGCCACATTTGCCAGCGCGGTGCGCGAGCTGACCAGATTGAAGTGCTGGAAAATCATCCCCATCTGGCGGCGGGCTTTCGCTAAGGCGTCCCAGGAAAGCGCGGTTAGCTCCTGCGAGTCTACAATCACCCTGCCCTGGTCCGGGCGTTCAAGTAGATTGACGCAACGGATGAGGGTGCTCTTGCCGGCCCCACTGGGACCCACCACGCCATAGACGTCCCCTTTGCCTACGCGCAGGCTGACATCCTGAAGGGCGTTCACCGGTAAGTCTTTTTGTTCAAAGCGTTTATAGACG
>DATIUL010000344.1:0-5169 GCA_035466865.1 Anaerolineaceae bacterium
GAGATTTCCTTTGGCTGCGGTGATCCCGTCACTCTTGCTTCATTGGTGGAAGGGCAAACGGTACTTGACCTGGGATCTGGTGGGGGTGTGGATTGTTTCCTGGCAGCAAAAAAAGTAGGTGCCACAGGGCACATTATTGGCGTGGATATGACTCCAGAAATGATCGACCGTGCCAGAAATAACTTACAAAAGGTTGGGGCGAGAAATGTTGAATTCAGATTGGGTGAAATTGAACACCTGCCTGTGTCTGATCAAACTGTGGACGTTGTCATTTCGAATTGTGTGATCAACCTAAGTACCGATAAACCACAAGTATTTAGAGAAATCTTTAGAGTACTTAAACCCGGTGGAAAAATGGCGGTCAGCGATATTGTGACCGATGGCGAACTACCCGAAGCGATAAAAAAGAATCTCACAGACTGGGCTGGATGCATTGCCGGCGCATGGGATGTGAAAGACTATACAGCTGCAATTAGCGCGGCTGGATTTTTCAACGTGGTTGCCACACCAGTCTATTTTGATAAAGGTATCGTGCTTGAGGCGACGAAGGATGGTTTAGAAAATTCTGTCGATTCCTGGGGTGAGGAGAAGCTTCAAAAGAGTATCTTCAGTGCCAAGGTCACTGCTAAAAAGCCAGAGGCTAACTAAAGGAATTCGAAATTCTTCACAAAGCCAGATGAAAATAATTGTGAGCCGTTGTATATAATCAATTCCTAAAGCAATGATTCTTTCGTAGGAGAGTTTATGGAACTAAAAATTGGAACTTTGGCACCTGATTTTGACTTGCAAGACCAGTATGGTGTCAATCACAAGTTGTCAGATTATAGGGGAAAGCGCGTAGTCTTATACTTTTACCCCGAGGACGACACTCCTGGTTGTACTACCCAAGCTTGCAGTTTCAGGGATAATTTTATTGATTACAAATCTGTTGGTATTACTGTCATTGGTATCAGTAAAGATACCGTGGAGTCTCACGCAAAATTTGCGGAGAAATACGAACTGCCTTTTACTCTTTTAGCAGATCCCGAGCACCAAGTTTCAGAAGCGTACGGGGTTTGGGGTGAAAAATCCTTCATGGGCAAAAAATTCATGGGTATTAACCGCACGACATTCCTGATTGACGATGAAGGCAAGCTCAAGGAAATTATGCCCAAAGTAGACCCCAAAGGGCACGCGGAAGATGTGTTGGCAAAATTTTCTGCAACAGAAGGGTGATTATTTTAAGCGAAGGACTACTTTTGCTTTTTGCCAGAGGTCCTCAAGTTGATAATACTCTCTGCGTTCAGGTGAGAGTAAGTGAACAACTACATAGGCATAATCCAAAATCAACCAACCTGAACTGGGTTGTCCTTCTTGGATAGGGTCTATTCCTGTATCCTGCTTGATGACCTCATCCACGGCTTTCGACAGGCTGGTTAGCATTCTGTCGCTGGTGCCATTTGCCAGGATAAAATAATCAGCAATGTCGGACACTCCGCGAAGGTCAAGTAACAGGATGTCTTCAGCAATCTTATCTTCAAGCGTAGATACAATTTTTCGGGCTAGTAATAGTGGTTCCAGTTAACACCTCAATTTAAAGTTTAGCAAATTTATTTAGTTCATAACGAGAGATTTCCGAGTAAATCGGACCTTTTGGCGTGAGTTCGCTCTGACATAAAGACACTGAATTTATGGTCCGATCTTCATCAAGAATGTGAAATTGCGGCAAAATAACGTTGTCAGTTTCTACAATACTCAGAGCAGAATGATTTTCATTGAACCGGGCAAGTGTAACATGGGGGAGAAAATGTTTTGAATCGATTGTAACGACTTTCTCTAGTGCTCGACTTATTTTAGAAGCAAGCAACTGAAAACGTGACACGGGTTCCAAGGCAATCCACATGATCCGAGGGCGAAATTTGTTCGGGAAAACACCAACGAGACCTGAGCTATATTCAAAGGCAGCAACATCTCTCAGTGCAATTTCGATCTCTTTGGAAATCTGTGCCACCTTCGAACCCGGAACTTCACCAAGGAATTGATAGGTCAGATGCAGATTTTCTTGCCGGGTAAGGCGCAGGGTTCGGGCAGGAAAAAGCTCTGACAAACTTAAGCCAGATTTCATCAGCCAATCCAGCATCGGTTCAGAAAAAAAAGAGGCAACAAATAATCTCATAAATTACCTTTACCAATTTTACCCGCTTCTTTGTAGGCTAAATGGTGGACACTTGCCATGACCTTTTACCTCCAATTTTAGATATTGCGTTCTGTGGTATAAGATAAATACCCTGCGATGTTCGTGATGCGGCCTTAAGTTTTGTACCAACACTTTTAAAATTGGGTTCGGACTCTCAACAGGTGACATGATAGACGTGAGTCAAGATTGATCCTGCAGGCAGAACCCACCCTGCTCATGGCAGGTTCAAAACCATCCAGCACACGGCATTGTGGGGTTCAGTATTTTTAAGCTGCAGATTAATGCAGCTTTTATTTTATTAAAAAATCCTTAACCTGCGGTTTCATATCGGGGTGGTAATATTTGTTGAAATACCTGGAGGAAACCATGAATAATGAAGAATTACTCAAACAGGTCATCAAGGATGAGGTTAACTTCATCTCTCTTCAATTCACCGATATTATTGGCAGTTTGAAATCCCTGGATATCCCAACTGAGCAACTTGCAGAAGTGTTGGACGAGGGCATTTGGTTTGATGGCTCTTCGGTAGAAGGCTTCTCCCGCATCCAGGAAAGTGACATGCACCTCCGCCCCGACCCGGAAACTTATGCTGTCTTGCCTGGTACGCATGCCGATTTCAAACGCGCTCGTTTACTTTGCGATATTTTCAAACAAGACGGTCAACCCTTTGAGGCCGACCCGCGTGGTCTGCTAAAGAAAAACCTCGAAAAACTTTATACCGAAAAAGGTTGGATACTCAATGTCGGTCCTGAACCAGAGTTCTACCTTTTTAAACGTGACGGAAATGAACATATCCATCCTGTGCCCTATGATGTGGGGGGGTACTTTGATTTTTCAGCCAATGACCAGGCTTTGAATGTGCGTACAGAACTAATGGCCACACTCCAGCAAATGGGTTTGCATGTCGAGGTAGGCCATCATGAGTGCGGCCTGGGACAGCACGAGATCGATTTCAAGTTTGCCGACGCGCTCCGCACTGCTGACAATATCCAAACTTTTAAATCTGCCGTCAAAGCTATTGCCGCCCGAAATGGTCTGATTGCCTCGTTCATGCCCAAACCACTTCATGGCGCACCTGGTTCAGGGATGCATTGCCACCAGTCGATTTTTTCCGCGGAGGGTGAAAACCTCTTTTATTCGGCGACCGATCCAATGAACTTATCAGAACTTGCCAAACATTACATTGCTGGAATTCTTTATCATTCTAAGGAAATTGCTGCTGTCCTGGCTCCCAGTGTAAACTCCTACAAGCGTTTGGTCCCAGGTTATGAGGCCCCAGTTTATATTGGATGGGCTCAAATCAATCGCTCGGCATTGGTCCGAGTTCCTAAGGTAATCTCCGGTAATAAAAAAGCAGTGCGCATAGAATTGCGTTTTCCTGATCCTTCCGCAAATCCATACATCGCGATTAATGCCATGTTGGCCGCGGGTATGGATGGAATCAACCGGGGTTTGGAATTGATTGCACCATTAAACAATGTCAACGTCTACGACCTCTGCGAACAAGAGCGACAAGACCTGCACATCGACGTGCTTCCAGGTTCCTTGATTGAGGCGATTGGTGAATTCAAGTCGAGCGAGTTGATGAAGGAAGCGATGGGTGAAAGCTTATTTCAGAAATACCTCAAATCTCGTCTGGCTGAATGGGAAGAGTACCGCACCAGCATTTCAGATTGGGAAGTCAACCGTTACCTCGAGACTATCTAATTCTGTGCGTGCGACTTCTTTAGAATCTATTGAAACCTTTATAATGCAGGCATGCAAAAGATATTCTTTGATATTGTGGGTTGCCGCCTAAACCAGGCTGAAATTGAGCGTTTAGCAGAGGATTTCCGCGTAAAAGGGTATGAAATAAGCCCTGATCCCAAAAAAGCGGACGTTATCATCGTCAATACCTGCTGTGTTACACACAAAGCAGCCGCTGATTCGCGTAAGATGGTCCGTCGTTACCAGTTATTGGGAACAGCACGGGTATTGGCCACCGGCTGTTGGGCAACACTATTTAAACAGGAAGCTCTAAATGACCTTGAAGTAATCAATCTGGTCCACAACACAAAAAAGGACCAGATTGCAGATCTGTTCTCTGAAAATTTAGACTTCGCTCCTACTACTCCTCAAGTAAAACCCGCACTTGGCCACAGAAGCCGCACCCGGGCCTTTTTAAAAGTGCAGGATGGCTGTGACAACAGGTGTTCTTATTGCGCCACACAGCTTGCCCGAGGTAAATCACGCAGTTTTCCAATTGAAACTGTTCTCTCCGATATAAAACATCTTGAAACCGAAGGAGTGAAGGAAATCGTCCTTAGTGGTGTTCAGCTCGGTTCTTGGGGGAGGGACCTCGGTTTGGAACTGGCCGACTTGATCCAGCAAATCCTTGAACACTCAACAATTCCACGAATCCGCTTATCATCGATTGAGCCTTGGGAAATTACCCCCAGACTCATTTCGTTTTGGTCGAACAAACGCATGCTTCCACATCTACATATCCCCCTTCAAAGCGGATCCAATGCTACCCTCCAAGCAATGCGTCGTCAGAATGATGCAAAAAGTTACAAAGATCTCCTGGTGCAGATACGCACCTTATTCCCTGAAATGGCCATTTCTACTGATGTCATCGTTGGCTTTCCGGGGGAAGGCGATGCCGAGTTTACTGACTCACTGGCTTTCATCGAAAGCTGCCAATTTAGCCGCGGCCACGTTTTCCAATTCTCCCCTATGGAATTCACAGAGGCCGCCTCTCTTGATAAGCAAGTGCCATCAATAATTAAGAAATACCGCAGCCAAATCATGCTAAAGCAGATGCAGGCAGCCCAACGAAACTATAATAATCGTCAGGTCGGACGGGTTGTGGAAGTGCTGATTGAAGGTTCTCGTGGACAGTTTGTAACTGGCTTGACTCCTGATTTTCAGCGGGTAAAGCTTATTTCAGATCAGGATTTACACAACACAATTCAGAGTGTGCGTCTTTCAAGTCTTGAAGGTTCAGACTCGTT
>DATIUL010000345.1:0-1988 GCA_035466865.1 Anaerolineaceae bacterium
ACGGGCGAGATGGCAAAATAGCAGGTGGGATGACCAGAGTTCGGGCGAGATGGCAAAATAGCAGGTGGGATGACGAGAGGTCGGGCGAGATGGCAAAAAAGCAGGTGGGATGACAAGAGGAGGGCGAGATAGCAAAATGGCAGGTGGGATGACCAGAGGACCCAGCCCAATTCGCGCCTTACGCATAGTTGATTACCAGGCGATTTGTTGATCAATACAGATCCCTTCTACCGTCAGGATGACAAGAGTTCGGACGAGATGACGAAAAAGAGATCGCTAAAAAGCCAAAACAAATTCATAAGACTCTGGTAAAGAGACCAGCGACCTTCAAGGGGTTACGGAAATTGGGCAAAGAAATCAGAAAACAGTACATACTTTGTAGAGTGTTTACTCGTTGAGACGGGGACCGTTCTGGTAAAATTTATCCGTTAGTTCAATACTTAGCTTAACAATTTACACACCCACAAGGCAAAAAGCGCTTAAAGCATCGGTTTCCAGGTGGCAAAAGTCACCCGAAGCTAAACCCTTGCGGCAGCCTCTGCAAAAAAATCTGTAATCTGACCGGATAAACCAAACCGGCACGAAAACATTAAACATAAAGGTAAAGAAATCATGAAAAACATCCTTCGACAAATCGCAGTTATTATCTCCATAGTGCTCACCCTGGTGGTCAACACCCTGGCAAACGCCCTGCCCATCAACGGGCAAAACACCGGCCAGATCTCGGACCAATTTAAAGTCTATTTCGTCCCTGCGGGCTACGTCTTCTCCATCTGGGGGCTCATTTACATTGGCCTCATCGCCTATGCCATCTTCCAAGCGCTGCCCTCCCAACGCGAAAACCCGCGCCTGCAAGCCATTGGCTGGTGGGTGGTGCTGGGCAGTATCGCCAACAGTATCTGGATTTTCCTCTGGCATTACAACCAGTTCCCAGTTACCGTGCTTGCGATGTTGGTTTTGCTGGTTTCACTTCTGGTTACTTACGTGAAATTGGGCGTCAACCGCAGCAAAGTTGCCAGCGCGGAAAAATTGGCAGTGCATCTACCCTTCAGTATCTACCTGGGTTGGATCACCGTGGCTACCGTGGCTAATATCAGTGATGTGCTCTACTTTGTCAATTGGAACCGCTTTGGCCTGAGCCCTGAACTTTGGATGAGCATCATCCTTGCTGCCGTGGTGCTGATTGCAACCCTGATGAACTTCCTGCGGCGCGATATCGGCTATGCCGCGGTATTGCTGTGGGCACTGTTCGGCATCACGGTCAAACAAGCTGGCACGGCCGTGGTCACCCCAACCTGGATCGCCTTCGCCCTGGTGGCGCTCACCTTGCTGGCCGCGCTCGGTTTACGTGCATCCAACAATTCCAAAATAGGCAAAGCCTAAATCAGGATACTATTAAAGGAAGGATATTCCCTCAAACGGCTGTCCTTTTGCTAAAATTAAGTTATTCAACCAATCATAAAAGGATGGCATGCCACAAGTAAGCATCAATACCCCAGCCCCAGATTTTGCCCTGGCAGATTACAAGGGTGAAATCTTCCACCTTTCTGACCTGCATGGCAAATTTGACGTGCTGCTGGTCTTCAACCGCACCTTCACCTGACCATTCTGCCAACGGCACATGGCGCAGTTGCGTCAGGATTATCAGGAATTTGAAAAACGTGGGGCTAAAGTAGTTGTGGTGGGTCCCGAAGATGCCAAAGCCTTTACGGCTTACTTTAATAAGCACGACCTGCCCTTCATCGGCCTGCCGGACCCAAAATCCAGCGTGCTCAAGCTCTATGGGCAGGAAGTAAACCTCTTCAAACTGGGCCGCATGCCCGCCCAGGTGATTATGGATAAAGCCAGCATGGCACGCTTTGTACATTACGGGCATTCCATGTCCGATATTCCGGAAAATGCCGAGATTTTGGCGTTATTGGATCAGTTAAGCGTTCATCAGGAGGAAAAATGAACATCGCTATTATTTTAAAGAGCCTTGCCGCCCT
>DATIUL010000346.1:0-3540 GCA_035466865.1 Anaerolineaceae bacterium
CCTTGGAAGGCGCATAAGTTAATTGTAATGGCAGGATTTTCCTAGTTAATAATCAAATTGAAGCGGTAAGGCGCATACGGTTGTCCATTTTGCCTCTTCCTACCAACTCTTTTGTTACGTTGCCCGAAAGGTTTAAAGTTGATTCAAGTAATCGAGGTTGTCTTTATTGTCAAAAAATCACCCAAAAAGATCCCCTCATCAGGCAATGCGTGCCAACTTCCCCTCAAGTGGAAGCCCAGGTTAATTTACCCTCCTCTGAGAGGACTGCTTGCCTGCCGAGCCCAAAAGGCGTGGGCTGGGTCCGCGTATCTTTTACATTTGCCCTCCTCTGAGAGGAGGGTCCGCAAAGCGGGGGTGAAGGGTTGTTGGTTGATATTTGTATAAATGGCGGCCCATCATCAAGCACTACTTGCCAGCTTTCCCCCGCGGGGAAGCCCAGGTTAATTTACCCTCCTCTGAGAGGACTGCTTGCGTGCCGAGCCCAAAGCGCGTGGGCTGGGTCCGCGTATCTTTTCCATTTGCCCTCCTCTGAGAGGAGGGTCCGCACAGCGGGGGTGAAGGGTGATTTGTGATTCTGTTTGTGCCGCCTGTGACCACTGGGAACGGATGGTTAGTCTCCGGATGCCCGTCCGCCACAGTTCACCTCGTGTTTGGGTGGGTTCTCAACCCACCAAATTTTTGTTACGTGGGTCATTCACACAAGCGGTGGAAAAAACTCAGCCTTAATCACCCAATTGCGGTTGGGTGAAGTAGTCGGCATCACGCCGCACGAGTTCATCAAACCAGGGCAACAAGGGGTGGATGGACTCGATCGAGCGGATGCCCTCAATAATCGAGCGCCTGTCCATGCGTTTCTGCAGATCAAAATACTGCTTCTGCCAATCCCGGATGACCGTTTGTGTACGGCCAGGTTTTTCCAAAAGTTCCTGAACTTGCACCAGGCTAAACATTAGGTCGCCCGCGCTGTTGAATGCCAGGCGGGTGCTGGCCATCTCGGGTGTGTTAATCACTTCATACGCCATACCAAGGTTTTTCACCTGACGGATGAGCTGCAAGAAGAAGCGGTTGATACCGCTGAGGATGGGTTGATGTTCTTCAGCGAGCCAGCGCATGGCTAGCGAGGGCGAAAGCTGCAGGTTATTCCAAAACCTAAAAAATGCGGTTTGGGCAGTTTCCAGCTGGTACTGCAATTCCTGAATCAGCTCTTTGTAAAGCCCCTGGTTGGGGATTTTTTGCCACTCCTGGTAGACAACGATCATGCTGTGGCAAGCTTTCAACAAGGGGTCCAGTTTTTGAGCTTCAGGCTCAGAATCGGGCAAAAGGTCCCAGTCTTTCTGCTTGAAAGCGCTGAGCACGGGCAGGATGCGCTTACGCCAGTCTTTCTGCAATTGGGTAAGCTCAGCCATGATCGCCCAATCCGAAGCTTGGTCGTTACCCGATGGGGCAACCCAAACGCGATTGAGGCAGCTTTTTTGCTTCCAATCTTCAATTCTTCCATAAGCCCTCCTGGCAATATCAAGATTGGTTTTGTCCTCCATTGGTAGGCTCTCAGGGTTGGGAAAATCATGCACCTGCGGACCTTGCAGGAATAAGCCTTTAAAAATACCATCTATTTGCGCGTAGCCACTAAAGAACGCAGGCATAACTTTGTGGAGGTTTTCAAGAGCAAGCTCCCTTGGAGCACCTGATCGGAGCGCTCTATGGAAGGCTTCCACGGCTGTTTTCTGTTCTGGCGTCATTCTGAAGTTACGCACCCAATCTTCGGGCAATTCCACAAAAGAGCTGCTCAGTTGCAGCCAGGGCAAATCCCAATCTGCATTAAGAGCTTGCTGCTGAACCGTCAGCAAATCCTGACCCTGGTTCAAGGTGCTCACCTGATCCCACAGGTCTTGCAGCCATGCAGGCAGGCCCAGCCAAAAATGTGCCTTCGGGAATTCCTGCAGAAGCTTTTGAGCAAAACGATTGATTGCCGCATGCGCTTTGGGTCCGGTTTTTAATGTTTCCACCCACGTTTTGAGGTTATGAATTTCAGCATCAATATCTTCCAGGAAAACCAGGCTTGGATCCAGCAGTAATAAACCGCGCAATGCCTGGCTGGTTTCGTCCAAATCTTTGCCTTCCCATGCTTTATAGACCTCACGAATCTTCCCAAGCAATGTGTTTAGGGCCGCGTTCAGCTCGGTTTGCGGTCGGATGGGTGTACTTTGAAGGGCTTCCTTGAGCTTGAGTGCTTGCCAGCCCAGCTGGTGGCCTTCCGCCAATTGAACCCAGGAAGCCAGAATCTGATCAACTTCCCGAGAGATATGCAATATTTCATCTTTTACTACTTGCGGTGTTTCGAAGCGTTCCGAGCGCAGCGCCATCATATGTAGTTCATCGGCATATTTGGTCAATTCATCCATACAAATGGGAGCAGACGCCTTGTCATGGTCCCAAAAATTGCGCGTAGCCACTATCAACTGCGTCCGCGTAGAGGCAGAAAGAACCCCTGCAGGTAATTGGGAGAGCTTCCAGACGAAGCTTTCCTTTTGGCAATTTACTGCCGCTTCCAGTAAGTCATTGAAAAGACCCTCTTGTATTTGCCCGGATTCCTTGAACAAAACTGCCAGGCTCTGCCAATTACCCGTAATTTCAGGCGGCAATTCCTGCAGGGTCAGTTCGCACACCATCTCTGCCTGTCGGTAATCTTTTAAGCGGATGCAAGCAAGGGCGACCTTTTGGCTGGCTTCAAGGCTGAGGGCATCATCAACCTTAACACCAAGATGCGCCAAAGCCCGGCGCAGCGAGAACAAATCCTGCAAGCTCTGCAGGCCATCCAAATGTTCAAGGCTCTTTTTGAAAAGCAACTGATACTCAACTGCCCGATGAGAAAAATATTCCGCGGCGTATTCAACCCGGAACTGAAGCTGGATGAGTTCGTTGTCTGAAAGCGGTTTGCCGTCCAGCGGCCAGCCAATTTCCTGGATAAGTTCGGGGGCAGTTTGGCGGATCAGCAGCACACCTTCAGGGAATAGCTGTTGGTAATCCAGTTTAAAGCGGGCCGCCTTTTCCTCAACGCTTCCCTGCACTTTTTGGCTGTTGCCCCAGTCGATATAACAAAATGTATAGCTGCCGGCATCCCAATAGACGTGTTCCATTTTGACGTCGTTCCAAATCAGATCCTGGGCATGCACAACTTTCAGCATCTGCAGTAAACCGGCCAGGATTCTGAGCACCAACACCTGCGACATGACGTTATCCCCACGGACGATGCCTTTTAGAAGGCTGTCAATTGGGGTTCCAGACGCTTCTTGGCTAACGACGAAAAGGTTTGCGGTGCGTTCCGTGCCCGGGATGCTGCGGTCGAGTAACAGGGGTGTAGTCACCGTGATGCCAGCATGTCGGGCATTCAGGCCATTCAATTCCGCAAGAATCTGTCCTTCATTTTCAATCTGGCCTGCCTGGCGCACGATGGTTCCACCTGAAACGTTCTGCACAGGCCGCTTCATCACAGCCTGGATTTGCCCAGAATCACTGCGAACACGCAGCACCTGGCCGGCA
>DATIUL010000347.1:0-4347 GCA_035466865.1 Anaerolineaceae bacterium
CTGGGTTGGCAAACTGATCGGAAACAAGGAAGATTCCGCAGAAGATATGCACTTCTCTGATAAGTGGAACTTCTTCAGAGATGTTGCCATGTCAATCTCAATTATCATGCTCATCATTGCCATCGTAGCAGCAATACTTGCCGTACTCCAGATTGGGGTTGCAGGCTTCCAGGAGACAATCAGCGGGGGTCAAAATTGGCTGGTGTTTACTTTGCTGCAAGCGCTTGGCTTTACAGCAGGTGTCTTGGTTCTGCTGCAAGGTGTTCGCATGTTAATTAGTGAAATTGTGCCAGCATTCAAAGGCATTGCTGAGAAACTCATCCCTGGCGCAGTCCCTGCTTTGGACTGCCCCGTTATCTACCCATTCGGACCAAATTCCTTAATCATCGGATTGATTGCAGGAACGATTGGGCAAATTCTCGGGATGATTGTTTTGGCTCTGATCAAATGGCCAGTTCCTCTACCAAGCATGATCGCAGCATTCTTTGCCAGTGGTGCTGGGGCTATATTTGGTAATGCAACGGGTGGACGACGCGGTGCCATTGCTGGCGGCTTCTTATGGGGCTTTGTAGGTTGGTTCCTTATCAGCTTCGCCTTCAAATTCCAGGTATTTGGCGACTTAACAGCACTTGGAGCGACCGGGCTTGGTTTCACCGTGCCAGATGCGATTGTGCCTGGGATACTTATTTGGGGTGTGTTGAGCCTGTTTGGATTGAAGGCTGGCAGTCCTATTGCGATTGCCGTAGTCACAATCATCATCGTTGCAGTCATCCTTGGCCTTTCACTTCTATTTACAAAGAAACCTGCAAAAGTTGAGACTGAACTAAAAGAATAGCGGATTTCTTTAAGGTCGAGTATGGAGATACTCCCTCCTCTTTGGTGACAAAATATTCACAAAACGAGGAGGGAGATTTATTAAGGAGATATCGTGCAAACCTGGATCCTTGCTGAAAAGATTCTTACGCCACTTGAAACAATTCTCGATTCAGTCATCATCATAGAAGGAGGGAAAATTATTAGGATTGAACCGAAACATAATATCCATGAGATTCCCAGCCAGGTGAAGGTCATTAATGCACAAGGATCTATTGTGACTCCAGGTTTTATTGACATTCACGTTCATGGCGCAGTAGGTGTTGATGCGATGGATGCAACGCCAGCCAGTTTGGAAAAAATGTCATCCTATTTTGTAAAACAAGGAGTAACATCATTTTTCCCAACAACTGGAACACAATCAACCTTAGCAATTTCTGCGGCAATTGACAATATAAAACATACTATGCAGAATGTGTCAGGAGCCCAACCACTTGGAGTTCATTTGGAAGGGCCATATTTATCCCATCAGTATCGCGGGGCGCACGGTGAAGAATGGCTTAGAAATCCTGATCCTTTGGAGTATGAAGCATGGTTCCGAACCGGCATTATCAAATTGATGACCATTGCTCCAGAGCTCGCAGGCACAAAAGAACTGATGGAAATGGGCAAGGCATATGGTGTAGTTTTTACTGCGGGGCACACTAAAGCATCTCCACAAGAAATCGAAGCTGCTATCGCTTTAGGATTAAGATTATCTACTCATACATTCAATGGCATGGCAGGACTCCACCATCGGGATCTTGGCACGGTTGGAGCCTTGCTTGCAAGTGATGACGTTTATTGTGAAATCATAGCCGATGGTATCCATGTTCATCCTGAAGTAATCAAAATGCTCATTAAAATTAAGGGAATAGAACGAACTGTCTTGGTAACAGATGCCATCCGTGCCACTGGTATGCCCGATGGAACTTACGATCTGCTCGGTCATAACATCATCGTCAAGGCAGGAATTGCCCGAACCCAGGAAGGTGGATTAGCAGGAAGCACACTTACACTCTCAAGAGCAATTTCCAATGTACAGAAATTTTCTGGAATCTCAATAAACCAAGCTGTAGGTATGGCAACACTTTCTCCAGCAAAAGCTCTCGGGCTTGAGGGAAAAAAGGGAGAAATTCGCATTGGAAATGATGCGGATATCGTTATCTTCGACAACGATTTAAATATTAAGAACGTGTTGGTAAAAGGAATCGTGGCCTACGAACCCTTATGATTTCAAGGAAAGGAAAGATGATGGAAAGTAAAGAAACAAATCAAAAAAGTCTATTCCAAGAATATCTACAAAATGTCATCAGACTTTTACAGAGGATTTCTGATGAAGAAGAATCATCAGTCAATGAGGCCGCAAAGACAATCGCAGACGCAGTTGAATTTGGGCACAATATTTTTGCCTTTGGGTGTACACACTCATCACTGCCTATTCAGGACCTGGTTTACCGGGCTGGCGGATTTATGCTCATCAACCCGATTTTTGGGCCAGGTATCGCTGCGCTGGATACCCGCCCAGCAACTATGACTTCAGAAATTGAGAACCTCCCTGGGTACGCCAAAATCATATTTGATGCCCATCCAATTAATGAAGGTGATGTTCTCATTCTTGTGTCAGTTTCAGGCAGAAATTCAGTTCCGGTTGAACTTGCCCAAATCGCAAAACAGCGAAAAGTAAAAATAATTGGTGTAATTTCAAGGGATTATTCTGAAAATGTTACTTCAAGGCATTCATCAGGCAAAAAAATGTATGAATTTGCCGATGTCATTCTGGATAATAAAGTTGCAAAGGGTGACGCATTATTACATGCTGAGGGTGTCCCGCAAAAATTCTGCCCGGCATCTGGTGTTACCAGTAATGCGTTGTTGCACGCGATGATAGCCGCAACAATTCAAGAATTATTGAGGCGAGGAATTACCCCACCAATTTATCTGGCTGGCAATGTCGACGGCGGTAAAGAATATAACGCAAAGTTACTGGAGCAGTATAAAGATCATGTTTTTTACATGTAACAATTAACTATTAAGCATCAGTCAGATTAACAAATTGAACTGTTGGCCCTTCAGGCGCAGACAAAGTTCCCAATCCTCTCGAGGGGAAGGTAGCAGCGCCAGGAAGGGTGGGGTGTTTCAGTTTGGTAAAATCCGCCTTTACGGCTGAAAAAAGCCAGCAATAGACAGAACAGATTTCTGTGTTATCTTCACCATACCATCCCATCATCCACCACAGACAGCCCGAGCCCAATGCCCTTCGGGCACGAGCACGCAAGCGATTGGGTCGCGAACAGAGTTGCATAAAACCAGTTCAGGCAGCCCCAAACCGGGGTAAGGGCAAAGAAAGTAAACGGAATATTTTTCAGAGCTCCCTACCAATGAGTAAACCTGAATTCTATGTTCTTTGCGAAGGACAAAATGACAAACCTATCCTCCTCCCAGGCATTGGGAAAGCAGGCAAAGGATTAGCAGGATAGCGATAAGCGCGGTCATTAAAGACCCGCAGCCCTTTTTGCCAGTGCCATCATCGTTCACCATGGCAACATAGCCTGTAAAGTCGTCAAAATCGTTGTTTTTGTCGTCCATTATTACAGTTCGGTTCCCCTCTGCAATTTGAATTATACGCCTTGAACTGAGGGGTCTTTGCCTAAGGTTTGATGGGATGGGCGGTGCTGGGCAACTTATAATTGAGCCATTATGCCCACCAAAACATCAGAGGAAAAGCAGGCTCATTACTGGAAGACGGCTGCAGGCAGTTACGACCGCTCCATTTCTGCTGTGGACAGGCGCTTTTTGGCAAACAGCCGGGCCTGGGTCTGCAGCCGGGCGAGCGGAAAAACGCTTGAGGTGGCCATTGGGACGGGGCTGAACCTGGGCTATTACCCAAAGAACATTGAACTTTTCGGACTGGAATACAGCCGTCCGATGTTGCAAGGCGCGCTTGAGAAATCCTTACAGTCAAAGCAGAGCGTTACCTATACGCAAGGTGACGCGCTTGCACTGCCCTACGCGGATGCCAGCTTCGACTCGGTGGTCTGTACCTACGCCTTATGCGGTTTTGCGGATGAGCGCGCGGCGCTGGCAGAGATTCAGCGGGTGCTTAAGCCTGGCGGCAGGCTGCTGCTGGCCGACCACATTGTCTCCAGCAATTTTCTCGTGCGTGGGGTTCAATTCCTTCTGGAGCTTTACTCTATTCCGGCGCATGGTGAGCACTTTCGCCGCAGGCCGCTTTTGCATTTGGAAAGTCTGGGGTTTGAAATCCTGGAGACTGAACGCTTAAGTTTTGGGGTGATTGAGCGCGTGCACGCTTGTAAAAAATAGACCACCTTGCGGTGGTCTATTGGTACTAAAAGTTGGTATTGCTGAGAATTAGAGTTCTTCAGGTTTGTCGTCTTCATCATCTGGCAGAGCCGTCATTGAAGAGAGGTCCGAGAGTGAGAATGTGGCACGCGGGGTAGCCCCTAAACCAGCGCCAAGACCCCCGCCCAGACC
>DATIUL010000348.1:0-5882 GCA_035466865.1 Anaerolineaceae bacterium
TCATCTCCAAGTCGGAAAATGCCGGCATTTTTCCATTCTTCAGCATCAGTTTTCCCATCAACCGTTGCATTGACTGCGCCTGCCAAAGCCTGGCCAGGCTTTATCCGGGCTGCAGGAATGATGGGGACGTCCAAATTCTCCGGTGTGGGTTGGCCAAGTGTTGTATAAACCTGATTCAGTAAAGCCCGGAAAGCTTCGTCGAAATAGGCATCAGAGCCTGAATCCTGGTCTACGCCGTACCACCAGAACCAATCTGAGCCTTCTGCTTGAAGCATAGTTTTATAAGCTTGTTGGTAGTTTGCCTGCATGACGGCGCTTGGGTTGGCTTTTGCATAGGCAGCCAGCCAATTGCGCGTTTGCACCAACAACTCCCAACCATCCGCTTCTTCCTGTTCGCCAATCCAGGTATCATAATTGGCGCTGAACCAGGCTCCGGGGAACAAGTGCTCCAGTGGAGCGATATCCACAACTGACTCGAGGTAAGCGGAAGGTGTGGTGGGTGTTAACTTGTCGTTGGTGGAAAGCCTTTGGTAGAACTCCGTCAAGAATTCTTTGCCGTCCATGTCGTAATTTTCCCAGCAGTTTTCTCCATCCACGATGATGCTCACAATCTTATCCATGCCAGTTGTTTTGGCCTGGATGGCCTCCAGCCGGTTGATTAGATCTCGAGCGGCTTCCTTGCCGGGCATGGCCGCGTAATCGAAACCAATTTTATCTGAAAGCACCCAATCCCTAAAGAAGACAGGCATCGCACTGCCATTGATCTTTGGCGTAAGATAAGGTTTGTAGACTGTATCGACATCAATGACCACCTGGTTCTCATCTCGCTCAAAATGGTCACCAGTCAAACCCAGGCTACGCACTAAAATGGGTTCTCCGGTTTGGATAAAGGCGAAGCCATTACCGGCCACACGGGGGACCGTATCTTCAGAGACCGCTCCTTCCCCCGGCCATAAACCTTGAGGACCGCGCCCGAAGTGGTCGCGGTACATTTCAACGGCCATTGCCAGGTGGGCATCGGCATCCGCTGGCCCTTGTTGCCTTTGGGTTACCGGCATGATTGCCTTTGGATTGCCCTCCAGAGCATTGTCCATATTTAAAATCAGCGGCAGAATTGGGTGGGCATAGGGTGTGGTGGTAATTTCCAGGATGCCTTTTTCTTGCAGGTCCTTATAGGTGGGAATGATGCGCTTCATCAGCGCCAGGATACCGTCAAAGAGCGGCTTTTTATCCTCTTCGCTGAAATCTTTGCCCTTCACGACCAGGGCATTAAATGGAGGTAAGGCCAAATAACCGGGGTCTACCCAGGCCAAATTGAACCAAACTTGCAGGTCTCGCCAATCTTGTTCTTCGAAATTTGTAAGGGCCTTGTCAATGGAAGCGGCATCCGTTCCGCCACGTTTATTCAGCAGTTCCTTGTACCTGGGGAAGCGCGCCAGGATGTGGTCCCAATTGACATCAAAAAAACGTTGCATGATGAAGCGTTTATCAGTGTCGCTAAGGCTGTTTGCGGGTTTCTCGGCAAGTACCCAGTAGATATCCTTGGCACCATTATCGGTGAAGTCATCCAATTGTTCGATGAGCGAAGGGGTTATGTTAATAGTTGCCTTCATGCCCGGGTAACGGGCAATCAACTCGGCCATATCCAGGTAATCCTTGGTGGCATGTACGCGCACCCATGGGCGGGAATAGACCCCATTTTCATCCTTATAGTAGAAAGGTTGGTGCATATGCCATGTGAGATTAACCGCCAGTGGGTTGAGCCCAGTGGGAATTGTAGTGGCCTCAATCTGGACCGGCTTGCTTGTGGGCGCGGTGATAACCTCGGCAGCTGTGGTAGCAGCCAGCGCTTGCGTGGTTGTGTCTGTCGGGGTCAAATTGTCGGGACCTGTGGCGGGTGCCGCGCAAGCTGCCAAAATGCTGCCAATAAGAACAAGCGCCATCAAGACGTGCAGGAATTTCATTTTTCCAGGCATTTATGCTCCCTATTTTCCCAGTTTTAGAATAATGCTCTCACCGCCGGCCAGCTGCGGGGCTACCAAATATTCTTTCAGCGAACCATCCGTACCAAAGCTGATGGTCTGAATGGTGCTCTTGCCCCAAAGATTTGTGGCCGTGTATTCTCCCGCCAGTGGGCTTTTTTCAATAGAAATCTCGCAATTATTCTGCTCTTTACCACCGATGTTTAACAAGGTGAGCAAAGTTTCCGTATCATCACTCCGTAATGTGGCGTAGATAGTAGTGCAATTGGATGTGAAGCTCAAGTATGGCGAAGTTGCCAATACTGGATGCTCGTTGCGAATGGCTATCAGTTCCCGATACCAGCTCAGCAATGAATCTGGGTCTGTGGACTGCAGGGCGACATTACGCTCAGGCGCGTCCGCATTAATTTCCTTCCATGGCGAACCTGTCGTGAAACCAGTCAATTTATCGCCCGTCCATTGCATGGGGGTGCGAATATTTGGGTCCGGCTTGGCCCCCAACATGCCGATTTCCTCACCATAATAGACAAACGGAATTCCCGGTCCAGTCAGATAGACGAAGGCTGCCTGTTTGGACTTGCCGTCATCACCCCCGTACAAGTCCGACACGCGTTCCTGATCATGGTTGGAAAGGAAAGTGGAGAAGCTGTAATCCGGCATGGTACTGATTGCATCCTGGTAGCCTTTGATGATTCGTGAAGGATCCGGCGAGTAAATAGCACCCTTGATATCTTCCGCCAGGTCAAAAGCAAAGAGACTGTCCAGGCCTCTCGGGCTCACGTACTTCTTCTGAGTAAAAGTGTCCGCCCAAACTTCCCCGACGGTAAAGGCCTCAGGATTGAGAGGCTTGAGGAAATTCCGCCAGTTCTGGAACCAAACGATGGTCTCTTTGGTGTCCTGTTTGGAAACACCGTCTTCAAAAAGGTAGCGAGCCGCGTCCACCCTAAAGCCATCCACTTCAACTTCTTCCAGCCAGTACTTGGTGACCATATCCATCATCTGGGTGACGATGGGGTTGCGATAATTCAGGTCCGGCATATCCGCCGTGAACAAGCCATAGTAATAGCGGCCATTGCGGGCTTCATGCCAGACGCCCTGCCCCCAGGGTCCGCTTTCTTGGGGTCGGGAATCCGACCAGATATACCAGTTTTCAAAGCCCTTGTTGCCGGCTACCGCCTCATTGAACCATGGGTTTTGGCTGGAGGTGTGATTAACGACGAAATCGATGATCACCCTAATGCCGCGCTTGTGGCATTCCTGGACCAGTTCTTTGAAGTCGGCCATGGTGCCGTACTGGGGGTTGACGTTCATGTAATCGATAACGTCGTAGCCGTGATAGGAAGGGGAAGGCATTATCGGCATCAGCCAGATGCCAGTGATGCCCAAGTCTGCGTGGTTGTTGGGGTCGCCATCGTTCAGATAATCCAATTGTGACGTAATACCCTTAAAATCACCAATTCCGTCCCCATTGCTATCCTTGAAGCTACGCACGAAGATTTCATAGAAGGTGCTATTGTTCCACCAACCGGTATTAGGTGTTTCGACGCTTTGGATGGTAGCCACAGGCCCGGAGGCTTGCTCGGTTTGTTGGGCTGCTTGCGCGGTTACGGCCGCTTTCGTGGCCATGGAAGCCAGCAAACCCGGTGTGGGTATGGCCGGGTCGGGTGTTTCAGTGGGGATTTGGCTAACTTCTGCAGGGAGCTCTGGGCTGCTGGAGGGAACGGAGCCGAGCGTAGGAGCAGCCGTGCTAACAACCTGGCAGGCAGTCAAAATCAGGGCCATTAATATGCCCGGAAGTGTAAATTTGAAGGAACGCATAAACCTCCTTGTAAAGGGCAAATCTAAGGGTGGATGCCCTGTCTCTATTTTACTTGAGTTGGTTTCGCTGCCATAGCAATGAGATCCACCGCAGGCTGGGAAATGCCTTGGAAAAAGAGCTTATATACTTGTGATGAGATCTGGACCGTCCTGCGTCGGAGTGTTGACCTCACGGCTGACCGGCCAGGCTTGCATCAGGTTCGTGTCGGCAGGTTTCAGCAAACTAATCAATTCGGCCTGGTTTTCGGACTCCAGCCAGCAGTGAGTTTCGTCGCCCAGCAGCATTACAGGCATGCGAGGATGCACAGGCGAGACACTTGCGTTTGCATTGGTAGTGATGATGGTGCAGGTGGTCAGGCCAGGCAGGCCCGGGGTCGCTGAAACACCCTTGGGTTCCCAATCATCCCAAAGCCCCGCGAACGCGAAAGGCGCGCCGTTGCGCAGAGAAAAATACCAGGGTTGCGAGGTTTTCGTGCCACTGCCTGCCCATTCATAAAACCCGTCCGCAAGGATGAGGCAGCGTTTATGTTTGAAGGAATTCTTATAAGAAGGCTTCTCGAGCACTGTTTCAGCCCGGGCGTTGATCATCTTGTAACCAATACTCGGGTCCTTTGCCCAAAAAGGCACCAACCCCCACTTCATCATCACAACGTCGCGATTTTGTGGGTCTGGCACGGTGGGAATCATCTGCCCAGGGGCAATGTTGTAGCGCTTGCGCCAATTCTCAGGCATCTGGCCGAGCGCAAGGGCGGTCTGCAGATCATCCGATTCAATGGCAATTGTGAAACGTCCACACATCTTTGCCTCCAAGGCAATTGTACCAGCGACCGAATAAGTCTTCGACGTTCCAGCAATGCCTATTATTTGCATGTGTACGTGTCTATGAGCCCTTCCAAGGCTCCAAGTGTTAATAAAAATTTCAATTAACCATATATTCTCTATTGTCCTTCTCTTTCCATAGGTGTACATTTATTGCATCGCGACTTGCTTATAAGCGGTCGCAAGGAGAAAAATGAACCCCCTTATTAGTTATATTCTTTACGCCCTTGGCGCTGCCTTGGTGCTCTTGATATTGTCGGGCATCAAATTCATCCCCAACAACCACATTGGCATCGTTGAAAAACGGTTTGCCAGCAAATCTGTTAGAGGAAGCTTTATCGCCCTAAACGGTGAGGCTGGCTATCAGCCTGAAGTACTGCGTGGCGGTTTGCATTACCTTATGCCTGTTCAGTACCGGGTGCATAGTGCCCCGCTGGTCACTATTACCCAGGGCAAGATTGGCTATGTTTATGCCCGTGATGGTGAACCACTTTCCGCCATGCAAGTGCTGGCTTCCAATATTCAGGCCAATAACTTCCAGGATGTGATTGAGTTTCTGACCAAGGGTGGTCAACGTGGTCCACAACGCCAGATTTTGCGTGAAGGCACATACGCCATCAACCTGGCTCAATTTGTGGTGATTACCGAAGAACGTGTCTATTACCTGCCGCTTTCCCACGAAGATCAGGACGTTATTGAAAAAATGACCCTGGTAATCAACGAGCGCCATGGTTTTACCCCCCTGGTTATTAAAGATAATGAAGATGCTATCGGCATTGTCACCATTCATGACGGACCTTCTCTGCCTTCAGGTGAGATCATTGCTCCCGTTGTTGGCCAAACAATTAACGATCCGCTGACCTATCATAACAACTTCCAAATGCCCGATCGATTCATCGCCGCTGGCGGAATGCGCGGCCGGCAGCTGCAGGTTTTGGTTGAAGGTACCTATTACCTTAACCGCCTGTTCTCAACTGTTGAAAAAATCGGTAAGACCATTATCGAGGTCGGTTATGTGGGCGTAGTAGTTTCTTATACTGGTGCTTCGAGCGAGGACCTTTCAGGGTCCGACTATCGCCATGGTGAGCTCGTGCAACAAGGCTCGCGCGGTGTCTGGTCTACGCCACTGCTGCCTGGCAAATATGCCTTTAATACTTATGCTGGTAAAGTTGTCTCCGTTCCAACTACCAACATTATCCTGAAATGGATCAAGGACGAAGCAGGCTCGCATCATTTGGATGATAACCTCTCCGAGGTTAGCCT
>DATIUL010000349.1:0-9643 GCA_035466865.1 Anaerolineaceae bacterium
CTCCGCAGCCATGATATGCGAGCCTATAAACCTTCTTGATGCCACCCCCATTGCTGATGGCGCGGCCGCAATCGTCATCAGCAGAAATCCTGGGTCGGCTGTTCACCGTCCAGTACGTGTTATTGGCTCTGCGGCTGCCACTGATTCAATTTCCATACAGAACCGCAAGGACCCAATTTGGCTTTCTGCTGCGGAAAAATCCGCGTTAGCTGCTTATCGCCAATCTGGAATCCAGCCCAAGGATATCGGCATTTTTGAATACCACGATGCATTTTCAATTATGGCAGCTTTATCTCTTGAGGCAGCCGGTTTTTGCCCCAGGGGCCAAGGACCACGCCTGGCAAATGAAGGTAAGCTCAGATTTGATGGCGAAATTCCTGCGGCAACGATGGGTGGTTTGAAAGCTCGTGGCCACCCGGTGGGTGCAACTGGAATCTATCAGCTATGCGAAGTTACCCAACAATTAAGGGGCCAAGCCGGACCAACCCAAGTGAGCCGGCCTTATTATGGCATGGCGCAAAACATCGGGGGTTCAGGCTCTAATATCATTACCCACATTCTCGAAGCCGAATGATAAAATAAGTTAAAGTTTGGTCAAAACCATCTTTATACAAAGGCTGGTACATCCTGAATTAGGAGAAATATATGTTGGAATTTCACCTTTCCCGTCCGGCACGAAATACCTATGACTTCAAGTCCCTCAACTTCTCCAGCACAGGCAAGGTACTCTTCGCGAACCATCAGGCTACCCGCCAGTTCGCTGATGAAGTTAACAAAAAGCTGTCTGCCAAACGGGGGGAGAAGAAATTTGTGCAGGCAGGTCAGGTTAATGCGCTGGCAACCATTCAGGCAATTTTCCAACATGTTCTCCATGAGTACTACGCAGAAAACGGTCCAACAGTGCGAGCCGATCTTTATAAGGTTCTGACAGACAAACTCGGCAAGGGCAGCCTGGATGATGCCATCCAATATTTTGTGGACGAATTTCCACCTCAAGCCGTCTATCAGAATGAAACCGACCTCAAAAGTTATCTGAACGCATCAACGAGTGGCGTGCCGAACAGAGAAATTGCTCTGGAAGAGATGATTACGGCCTGGTTGAACAATAAAAATCCTGCCGCCAGCTCTTTAAAAGACTTTTTTGACGACGAAAGCCTCAAAAAACGAAGTGCTTACGACCAGGTTCAAGGCGGCATCCAAAACTTTTTCAGCCAAATGCCGGTCTTCGGACCTGACAACCAGGATCTCATCAGTATGTTGCGTGCCCCTGCGATTGCAGTTCCAGACTCATTAAAAGGCCAGCTTGAGTACATGCGAGAGCATTGGGGAAAGCTCCTGGGCGAATTCCTGCTGGCACTGCTTGGCAGTCTGGATATGCTACGTGAGGAGGAAAAACTAGGCTTTTTGGGCGCTGGGCCAACTCAGCTGCCTGATTACACCGATATGGCCAATTGGGGTGATTTACCCGAGATTGAACGCTTCAGTAAAGATAGCGACTGGATGCCCCGGGTGGTCATGATCGCCAAGAACAGCTTTGTGTGGCTCTCACAGCTTTCACGTTTTTACGGCCGTCAAATTGAACGGTTGGACCAGATTCCAGACGAGACTCTGGATGATCTAGCCCGTTGGGGCTTCACAGGCTTATGGTTAATTGGGTTATGGGAGCGCAGTGATGCATCCCGGCGCATCAAACAAATGTGCGGCAACCCAGATGCTGTTTCCTCGGCTTATTCGCTATCCCGTTACCAGATCGCGGACCGCTTGGGTGGTATGCTGGCTTACAACAATCTCAGCGAACGCTGTGGCAAGCGCGGTATTCGTTTGGCCAGCGATATGGTGCCAAACCATATGGGTATCGATTCTGATTGGGTGTATGACCACCCAGACTGGTTTATTTCCCAGGATCATTCTCCCTTCCCCAGTTATTCTTTCGATGGTCCAGACCTTTCTCAGAACCCCAACGTCAGCATCAACCTGGAAGACCATTATTACTCACGTTCGGATGCGGCAGTAGTCTTCAAACGCTACGATCATCGCAATGGCCAGACGAAATACGTTTATCATGGCAACGATGGTACCAGCATGCCCTGGAATGACACCGCCCAATTGGATTATTTAAATCCTGAGGTGCGTGAAGCAGTTATCCAGACCATTTTGGACGTTGCCCGCAAGTTCCCAATTATCAGGTTTGACGCGGCGATGACCCTCACCAAGAAACATTATCAGCGTCTTTGGTTTCCCATGCCCGGAACTGGCGGAGATATTCCCTCTCGGGCTGACCATGCTCTGACCAAATCCCAATTTGATGATGCCATGCCAGAAGAATTCTGGCGTGAAGTGGTTGAACGGGTTGCAAAGGAAGTGCCAGATACCCTTCTGCTCGCGGAAGCCTTTTGGATGATGGAAGGCTACTTTGTGCGCACGCTTGGGATGCACCGTGTCTATAACAGCGCTTTTATGAACATGCTGCGCAACGAAGAAAATGGTAAATACCGCGAGCTTATCCGCAGTACCCTGGTTTATGACCCTCAAATTCTGCAGCGCTATGTCAACTTTATGAATAACCCTGACGAAAAAACAGCCGTCGAGCAATTTGGCAAAGGTGACAAGTATTTTGGCATCTGCACACTTATGGCCACCATGCCCGGCTTGCCTATGTTTGGGCACGGACAGTTGGAAGGTTTCTCTGAAAAGTACGGCATGGAGTATTACAAACCTTACTGGGATGAAACCCCCGACCAAGAGTTGATGGCACAACACCGGCGCAGGATCACCCCTATATTGCACCAACGTTGGCTCTTCGCCAATGTGGACAACTTCCGCCTCTACAATTTTGAGACCGGCTATGGCGTTGACGAGAATGTTTTTGCTTACTCAAATGCCGCCTACGGTAAGGCAGCCCTCGTTGTCTACAACAACCGTTATGGCTCTACAGCTGGCTGGGTGCGCAACTCCAGTGAGTATTTGGTAAAAGGTTCTGACCCCCACCTGGAGAGTACTCATCTTGCTGCTGCTCTGGGATTGGAGGGTCGGGAAGGTTTTGTCAAATTCAGAGATGTTGCCAGCGGGTTAACCTATTTGCGTCAACTTTCCGATGTCCAGGATCGGGGGCTCTTCTTCCAGTTGGAGGCATACAATCACCAGGTTTTGGTGGATTTTGAGATTGTGCAAGGCCAGGACTTTGCCCAGCTCTACAGGCTTCTGGACGGGAAAGGGACTTGGGATCTCGAGGCTCTGAGACATGAGCTAATTCTCCAACCTGTACTAGTGCCTTTTCGTAAATTGTTGAGAAGGGAGAACTTGACAGGGCTTGTCCAATCTTCCGACTCAAAACCTGCGACCAGGCAACTGCTGGTGGATGAAAACCTCGGTGTCCTAAAGACAATCCGCGAGAAGGTACTTGCTCTTGAAGGCAGGTCAGTAAAACCGGAGCTCGATCTGAAGACCAACACCACTGACTTCTTAGACCAGGTTATCGATTTGGGAAAATTAGGTAGCGGATCCGGGCTAGCCGCATTCCCGCGAGTGCGAACAGTTCTTGACGATTTTCATGGGATGCTAAAGTCAGACCCACGTTCCCAACACCTTCTTTTAGTGTGGGCATTGCTTACCAACCTGGTAAATAAAGCAGATTCTGCTGAAAATCTACAAAGCTTTACAACCTTGTTAAACCAAAACCCCATCCAGAAGGTAATTCAGGAATCCCTGCAAGCAGTCGGCTACAGCGATTATGAAGCTTGGAAAAACCTGCAAATCTTGAAATGGCTGTTGAGCCTTGATGAATTACCCGTTTTGAAAACTCAGAAATCATTTAATAGCGCTGCCCTAAAACTTTTTGAGGCTTCACTGAAAGATCCAAACTTCAAAGACTACCTTGAGATCAATCGCTATAATGAGATCGACTGGTACAACGGGGAGCGCTTTGACCAAATGTTGAAGCTGTGGCAAGCCGTTCAGGTTGTTCAAACATTTGCGGACCAGAAACGGAAACAGCCGGAGATCAAGGCCAGATTGGAGAATATCCAGGCCGTCATTGCCAAACTTCTGCAAGCAGGCTCTTTAGCAGAATTCCAGGTGGAAAAACTCTTAAAAGCGCTTAATTAGTATTTATCTTCCGCGTTAGCACGTAGGATGGTTTGCTCAAAGATTGTGTCTCCACGCAGGCCTGTTCTAAGGCTTCGCGCCATTTTGAGGTCGTGTAAAATATTGGGGTCAATTCTTTGCCCAGTGGCATGCTCAGTCAACCAAACCGCTTTTGCTGCATAGGCAATGTCATTTTGTGGTTCGATCCGATGGAATTCATCGAAATAGAAGCCACAGGAAGTGAATGAACGTTGCCTTTCGTATTGGGCATCGAGCATTGTTTGAACAAAAACCAAGTCCTTTTCTTTCCATGTTTGCTTGGTTAATGACTTGCACAATTCAGCCAGTCCAATTTGGTTTGTGATGACATCTATATATCGATGGCGTAATTCCCATGGGTCTGGAAACCTATTGATCATCTGAGCGTAATAAATTTGGTTTACCCAATCACCAATCGAATTTAGCGCCTTTCTAAGAGGTAGTTTCCATTCTGCCCAGGGTGTACAACCACATACTGCCCGCCAACGCTCGATGCCATGCATGCAAGACCACGAGGTATTCTCAACCAAGTCAGCAATATCCTCAACCTCATGTTCCTTCAACCATCGGCCAGGATAAGTCCAGTCAACTCCATGGGCATGACCACCTTCGTTGAGAAGGTAACGTAGAAAAAGGTCGCGTTGTTTTTGATGGTGACCGTAAAGTTCGCCATCAGAAGCGACCGTCACCAGATAATCGGGCAAATCACCGCGTTTTTGTTTTAAAACATTGAGAAAATGATCTCCATTTACCGTCATTTCAGGCACAAAACTAACCATGGTGCTAAATTCCTGATCGTAGCTGAAAATTATGAAAGGTTCCCTTCCATCAGGTAATTCGATCTTGTACGCACCAGTTTTATTCGTGCAATGGGGAACAATCTGCCAAGGAGCCAGGATGGTAAAACGAATTCCGGCATCAGAAAGCACACACAAGGTTTCAGTATTTACGGCGGTCTCTGGCAGCCACATGCCTTCCGGAGCATGACCAAAGCGGTACTTGAAATCGCTGATTCCCCAGCGCACCTGGGTAACCTTATCTTCAAACGTCGCTAGTGGCAGGATGCTATGGTTATAAGCCTGAGCCATCCCATTACCAGTGCCAAAAGTGTTGAAATTTTCCTTTTCCTGCCTGACAATCATCTCGCAAACATCAGGATCAGCCATTTGCATCCAACGGAACAGGGTTGGGCCGATATTAAAACTCATCTTGCCAAAGTTGCCCTCTTCCGCGTTTGGGCGGTAGCACTCAGCAAGGATTCGCTCGTTCCAATTTTTGTACGGCTCAGCACCTAGTTCTTCGGGGATGTAATCTGAAATGGGGTCTTCTCTTGGGGGTTGGTAAAAATGGCCATGGATACATAGGTTCATAGAATAATTTTCCAATTTCCTTATTTCTGTCTCAAGTATGCCAGATTTTGACTGAAACGTGCAGGATTAATACCAAATGTTCTTGGCATACTATCCAGCGCACAAATTCGATTTTCAGCCAGGTATTCATTCCAAAAAAGAGTGTTTGGCAGATCTTCCACACGATTTTCCAAATATTGCATCAAACTTGCCAAACGTACAGGATTAAATTCTGCAAAGGTGCGTTTCTTTTGGATCGCGTTCGAGATCAACCTGAGAACGTCAGTAAAACTCAAATGTTCGGGTCCGCCAACTTGAAGTATTGAATTTTCAGTGGATTTCATGTCCAAAGCCCACAGCAGACTGGTCACCAAATCTTCCACCCATAAAGGCTGCAAGAGCACTTGTCCATCACCGGGAATTGGTGTAATAAACGGAATTTTACGGATCAGGTTAGCCAGACTCCGGGTAAAGTTATCACCTTCCCCATAGACCATACTAACCCGAATAATCGTGTAATTCAATCCAGAAGTTTTGATCGTGCTTTCTGCGATCCCTTTGGCTTTCATGAGTGAATAGGCGGAAGCCCTATCGGCCCCGAGATGGCTAAGGTAAAAAAAACGCTTTACCCCCGCATTAACCGCTGCTTCCGTCAAATTACGAATGCCATCAACTTCCAGTGATTGAAAATCAGCCATGTACCCGCTGCGTTCCACACCGGCCAAATGATAAATGGCGTCAACATCCTGCAAGGCAGCTCTCACACCCCGCGCATCACCAAGCGAACTCAGGGCAACGTTAATTCCCAATCCCCGTGGAAAAAGATTCTGTCGGCCGCTTGGTTGAAGCAATAATTTATAAGGGACACCAGCTTGATGGAGGTGTTTAACCAATTCTCCACCAATAAAACCTGTTCCACCAGTCACTAAAATCATGGCCCAAATTATAGCATCTGCCTATCGATTGGCATATTAATTGCACTTAATTAGTAGAACATTAAAGGATGAAGCGATGAATACAAGACTTGGCTTTCACTACTTCGAAGATCAGGACCATTATCAGGCTAAAGACCTCGACCTTTGGTTGCAGGAACTAATTTCCTTGAATACAAATTGGCTGGTGCTCAAGGCATCCACCAACCAGGCTATCCCAGAGGAATTTATCACCAAACTGGTCGATTCGGGCATCCAACCAATCATCCATTTCGATTTCCCGGTAAACTCTGAAGTTAGGCCGGAAGAATTGCGGGTTTTGCTGACCGCCTATGCCAAATGGGGTGTCAAGTACGTAATCTTCTTTAACCGTCCAAACACAAAGGCCGCCTGGCTCGGGGATACATGGGCACAGGGTGATATTATCTCCCGCTTCCTCAACCGCTACCTGTCCTTCACCCGCTTGGCCGAGCAATTTGAACTTACTCCAATTTTTCCTCCACTCGCCCCGGGCGGTGAATATTGGGATATTTCCTTCCTTAAATCACTGCTCAACCTCGTGAAGCAGCGCCATGTGCGTGATTTCGATAATAAATTTGTGCTCGCGGTCAGTGCCCAGTCTTTTGGGCATACGCTAACCTATGGTCATGGCGGGCCAAGTAAGTGGAAGATGACACTTCCTTACAGCAAACCCGAACTTGGAGAGGAAGACCACATCGGGTTTAACACCTGGTCATGGTATGCCAGCCTGGTTCAACAGATCTTAGGGGTTGATCCTAAAATGGTTCTTTTCTGGATGGGGACCTCCAATGTGAGTAAAGAGGAGTTGGATCCTCGTTTGAGTTTTGAAACTCTTACCAAGATTATGGAAGACGAAATCTCTGAATTACTACCGGCCCTTAGCAAGCATGTAATAGCTTGCATGTGTGCCCAGCTTGGGGCTAAATCTGATGAGGCTTTAGGCAAGACAGCCTGGTTCGATACCCAGGGCCGACCCAACGACCCTACCATCGCTACCTATCAGAAGCAACTTCAGAAAACTCAGAAGCAAAGCCTTGAAACACCACTGGCCACTAAACTAGCCGATTGGCTCTATGCGATTGACCATTATCTACTTCTCCCATCATATGAATGGGGAATTCCTGAAAATCTATTTGACCAAATCCGGCCATTTGTCCGGTCCCATCGCCCAACCATGGGATTTTCAATCACCGAAGCCTGCAATGCCCGAAAAGTCACTGTATGGAACGAAGATGGTGCCTTCCCTGAGGAAGATATCCAGTTCCTGCGGGAATCTGGCTGTGTTGTTGAAGAATTAATATTGCATACCCTGCGCATGCCTGTTGAGCAAGATTTCTAAAGGAGCCAAAATGAATCCAACTAATCCTTACGTCATGAAGACCCCCATCGCCACCCCAAACCCCAAAATTGTTGTCATTGGCCTGGGCGGTGGTGGTTCGAATGCCATCAACCGCATGATTGAGAGTGGAATGCAGGGTGTTACGTTTATTGCGGCCAACACAGACGCGCAAGCACTTGCAGCCAACAAGGCTCCCAATAAAATCCAGTTGGGGCCACAGGCCACACGAGGCTTGGGTGCTGGTGGGCAGCCTGAAACTGGTCGCATAGCGGCCGACGAAAGCCGCGCTGATCTTGCCCATCTGCTGCAGGGAGCGGAAATGGTGTTCCTGACGGCGGGAATGGGTGGCGGTACCGGTACAGGGTCCATCCCGATTGCCGCTCAGATTGCCAAAGAATCCGGCGCGCTCACAATCGCGATTGTCACCAAGCCTTTCTCCTTTGAACTCGGTAAGCGCCAGCGCAACACTGAAGAGGGTCTGACTAAACTTCGTAAATATTGCGACACACTGATTGTCATTCCGAATGATAAGCTCATCGAGGTTGCTCCCCGCGACTTGCCCCTTACCATGGCATTCACCCTGGCGGATGACGTGTTACGCCAAGGCGTACAGGGAATTTCGGAACTGATTACCGAAACCGGCCTGATCAACGTTGATTTCTCTCATATCAAGAACATCATGTCCAAGGGTGGTGGTGCCTTAATGGCTATCGGTACCGGCACAGGACCCAATAAGGTTCAGCAGGCAATTGAAAAAGCATTGCATCATCCCCTGCTGGATGATGTGGATCTTTACTCTGCCAAGGGAATGATTGCCAACTTTACGGGTTCCTATAACATGTCCTTCAAGGAAGTTACTGATGCCCTTAAAACGCTGCATGATGCAACTGGTGGTCATGCAGAAATTATTCCTGGCATTATCACCGACCCACGCATGGAAGACCGCGTACAACTGATCCTGATTGTTACCGGCATCGGAAATTCAGCCGACAACTTGCAGACAGTGGATACACAATATGCCCTACACGAAGATGCTTCTCGTGCCAGCGAGCTGCTGCAACCAAATTCTGCTCCCGCCTCCAAACCTTCACAAGCCAGCGGCCCAACAGAACAGGCTTACGAACCAGAAAAACAAGATTATTCGCACCAGCAGAACCAGGATGAATACCTTTCCATTCCAGCCTTCCTTAGGCGGAAAAAGAAATAGGAGTGTCATGGATAACGACACCATTGCCAAAGTCTGTAAGACAGTTTATAGCCGCAATCCAAATATGAGTGGCGTGCGGCCTAAAGTTAGCAAGGATATTTACGGAAATACCTTGATGATTTTTTCAAACAAAGGAACTCTCCCGGGCGGTAAATCCCTCGATCAGACTGTACGAGTCGTGGTTGATCGTGAGGGCAAGATCAGCAAGATATCTTCATCGAGGTAACAGTGGAAAGAGCAGCCGTCTCCCAATCCGTTCGCAACTGGAAGTTTCTTTCGGATCTCAAGGAAAAAGCTTCTAGCGTTTACATTAAGGGTGAGGAGGTCCTGGCTGACTTATCTATCTTCTCCAGGCAAAATATGTACGCCAAAGAGAAGGAGCTTCCTGCTTACGAGCGCCTAATCAATCGAATTAGCTTCAAAAATCAACGAAAGCCTTTGAGGCTCAAAACTCGATTTTCGTCTTTACAAAAAATAGATGATTCTGAGAAGACGGTTCAACAAAATTCTCGACAAGACCAAAGCAAACTCAGAGACCTCATTATCTATTTCCTTTCGATCTTCTAGGGAATTTATCCATAAATTTGCTCTGAGAAAAAACTGGTAATTATCTGAAGTAACCAGTAAAGATGGATAAACTCTACACGGGTGGGATTTGAATTCTATTCGTATC
>DATIUL010000350.1:0-5139 GCA_035466865.1 Anaerolineaceae bacterium
AACAATATTGGCCACGCAAGCCTTATCATCCAGGTGGCGCGAGCGCACAAAGCCGTTGATGGCCTCAGGTCGGGGGTCAAAAGCTACATAATCGCCTACATCAATGCCTAATTTGCGGGTTTCCTCCGCGTTGGCAACGCGTTCGTCCAGGCGCACTTCCATATTGTCGTATTTGTGCACTTCGTCGCGGGCAGCTTGCCCATAAACGTGCACCGAAGCTTTGACTGGCAGGTACGAGCCGCGATAGGCTCTTCCAGACCGCAAGAAAACCGTACAGCCTTCTGCTTCCACGCTGGTAGGTGCCCAACCCCCGATATTGGTCAATTCCAGCCGGCCGTTGGCCTTGACTTGCTTGACCATACCGCCCAGAGTATCCACATGGGCGGTCAAGCCACGTTTGAGCTCATGCTTCTTACCAGGCAAAATGGCCAGCAAAGCGCCTTTTCGTGAGCGGGAAGTCTTGACCTCCGGGAAGGTTTTGAGCATCTCTTCAAGCAACTGGATGGCCAGCTCTGCGTGGCCAGTGGGGCTGGGAATTTTGAGCAAATCCAATAAAAATGCCTCCTGAAAGGCATAGTCTACTTCGGGCAATTTTTCGGACTTAGGCATTTTTTAACAACTCCTCATTGTTTTCATAAGCAGCCAGGCTACGGCGCCAGGCTTCAGGAATTAAGCGTGATCGACCAGTTTCATGATCATAAGCCACCATCACCACTTCACCGCTGGCAAATTTCGTTTCACCGTCCGCGGATTCAACCGAGAATGCAAAACGCAGGCTCTTGGAGCCCAGGCTGGCCATTTTGATGCCCACGCGTACCTCGTCCCCGTATTGGATGGAAACTGAATAATCAATTTTCACCGAGGCCACCACCATCCCAAAGCCACCCCGAATGGCGCCATCCCAGATGTCTGTGGCTTTGTAGTAGCCGGTACGGGCGTGTTCAACATAGGCCATGATGGCCACATTGTTGACGTGGTGCAGGGTGTCCAGGTCGGCGTAGCGCACCTGGATGGGTTGATAGAAGTGAAATTCATTGGAAAAAGAAGGTTTGATGCTCGTCATAATTGCTCCTGCCCAGTATTATAGCCGGGAGCTCCATGACAGACGCGGATGGGTGGAAAAATCCTTTTACAGAAACCCCTTGAAGCGGCCATTGTTGGTTTTCAAGGGGTTTTTGAGTTAAGAATTAGTTCTAATTAGCAGATCATTTACTGATAGGGCGGACGGGGTGCAATTCCATGTAACCGCGATGGCCCAGGGGTTCCATTTGGATCTTGGGAGCATTTGGGTTCCACTCCAGGCCCATCCGCGAAGGGTCGTATTTTTCAATTGCCCGCCAAAGCTCTGAGATGGCCTCCTCATAATCACAATCATCATAAGGTTCACTTTGGAAAAGCAGGTAATCGCTCTCCGGCATGGTGGTCACTTCAAGCCCTTCGGGCAGAGGTGCGTTATATCCGGGTTCAACTTCGACTCCCTGGATGTACTTGGAGGTACCGGGTTTGATGAGGCTCTCAGGGAGCCAATAGGCATAGGGCTCCCCATTAATGGATTTGATGCTCGCCAGCAGACCCCAGATTTCGCAGTCCACTTCTTCACAGTATTGATAGTAATCTTCAGCCTTGGTGGCTCGTTTTACGATTGCTTTACGCTCCGGTTTGTGCAAAAGTTGCACGAAGACAGTCTTGGTTTCCATATCTTTCCTTTTCTTTGTTGCTAATTTCACTCCAAACGGAATGAAAAGGTAAATCGGCATGGGAAAATTGGCATAGGCTCCCGGGTTGCAGCCAAATTCCTTGAGGAAGGCACGTTGGTAGCCGTCAACACTGCTAAAGCCGTACTTTAGGGCGATATCCAAAACGCGCGCTCTGGAATCTCTCAGTTCCAGTGCTGAGGCGGAAAGCCGCAACTTGCGGATATATTCTGCCGGCCCCATCCTGAGTGCGTCCGAAAATAGGCGATGGGCGTGCCAGGCTGAATACATGGAAGCATTGGCCAATTCCTGCAGTGAGATTTCCTCCATCAGGTGGCCGGCAATATAATCCTGCATTCTTTGAACAGCGTCTTTTGCGTCTACCATTTAGCCTCAACACAATCATATAACAATACCTTGCCAGATGTCTCGACCATTTTTGCGAAATTACTAAGGGAACTTCCCCTATCACAACATTTATTGGATTTGAATTTCACTGCCTGCCAAAGACTCCAAGTTCGGTACAATTGGGGGTATGCAAGCTGATTTTGAAAAACTGATCGACACCGTCATCCAGGGGAATTCACTGGAGGTGTTGCCGACAATCCCGGATCACAGTGTGGATATGGTTTTTGCCGACCCGCCCTACAACCTTCAGCTGCAGGGGGACTTGTGGCGGCCGAACGTCTCCAAAGTGGACGCCGTGGATGATGCCTGGGATAAGTTTGACACGCTTCAGGCCTACGATGCGTTTACCGAAGCCTGGCTGCGGGAATGCAAACGCATCCTAAAGCCCAATGGCAGCCTCTGGGTGATTGGTTCGTACCATAACATCTTCCGGGTAGGGCGCATCCTGCAGGACCTGGGCTACTGGATCCTCAACGATGTGGTCTGGGTGAAAGCCAACCCCATGCCAAATTTCAGGGGTATGCGTTTTACCAACGCGCACGAAACCCTCATTTGGGCGCAACCCCACAAAGATGCCCGCTACACCTTCAATTACCATGCCATGAAGGCTTTGAACGAAGACCTTCAAATGCGTTCGGATTGGTTTTTGCCTATTTGCACTGGCGGCGAACGCCTGAAGGAAGATGGCAAGAAAGTGCATCCAACCCAAAAACCTGAAGCTTTGCTCTATAGGGTGATTATGGCCACCACCAACCCTGGTGATTTAATCCTGGACCCATTTTTTGGCACTGGAACCACCGGCGCAATGGCGCGAAAACTTCAACGCCATTACATTGGTATTGAAGTCGAAGAAGATTACAACCGCAACAGCCGGAAGCGATTGAATAAAAGCGTGCAATTCGCTTTCAATGAGCCCGTCTTTTTTACGCCAGAACCACGCAAACTGGCACGCATTCCTTTTGGAGTCCTGCTGGAGCATGGATTCCTCCAACCGGGAGATGCCCTTTTCTACGGCGCGGAAGGCAAAATTAGGGCCACTGTTCAGGCGGATGCTTCGCTGATTTGCGATGGCAAACGCGGCTCCATTCATTCGATGGCGCGGGAAATTAGAGGGGGCCCAGCCAATGGTTGGACTGTTTGGCATTACTGGGACGGTGAAACAAATTCCCGCCAGCCGATCGAAAAGCTGCGCGAGCAATACCGCCAACAATCCAGCTAATTTTCCTCAATCTCAAATCTGTTGACGATCTTTTTGGTAAAGGCTGCTCCATGTTCTTTAGCCATCTTATTGCTGATTCAAACTGTGTGCAAAAACAGGCTAAATTTCAAGAACAGGGCATAATAATCAGCAGCACCAACCACAAATCTGAAAAACCAAATCAGGAGAATACTAAACCCATGACAGAACAAAAAACATTTGAGCCCGCTCCGTGGAGCCTTAATGAACTATTTACGGGATTTGACGACCCGGCTATCGCCTCAAGTTACGCGCAACTGGAAGAAATGGTCAAAGCCTGCGAAGCCTTTCGCGCAGACTTGAGCCCAGAGATTACCTCGGAAAAATTCCTGGAAACCCTCAAAGCCCAGGAAGCCATCCAAAAATTGATGATGCGCGTCTACGGCTTTGCTTCACTCTCATTTGCCGCCAACACCCAAGACCAAAAAGCCCAAACTGCTATGGCCCGTGTGCAGCAGGTAGCAGCAGAACTTGAGAACCGCACCCTGTTCTTTAGCTTGTGGTGGAAAGCCCTCGATGACGAAAACGCCAGCCGCTTGCTGGCTGCCAGCGGGGACTATGCTTACTTCCTGCAACAGCTGCGCAACTTTAAGCCCTTCACGCTTAGCGAAGCCGAAGAAAAAGTAATCAATATCAAGAACACCACCGGCTCCTCTGCCATGGATATGCTTTACGACTCCATCACCAACCGCTATACCTTCAAAATTGAAGGCCAGGAAGGCGAATTGACCCGTGGGGAACTGATGACTTTTGCCCGCAACGCCAACCCCGAATTGCGCGCCAAAGCCTACCAGGAACTCTACCGGGTCTACGGCAACGATGCCCCCATCCTTGGCCAGATCTACCAGAACATGGTTCGCGATTGGCGCAATGAAAATTTGGGCTTGAGAGGCTTTTCTTCGCCCATTTCAGTACGCAACCAGATAAACGACCTCCCGGATGAGGTTATTGACACTCTGACCCAAGTTGCCCGTGCAAACGCTACTGTATTCCAGCGTTTCTTTAAAGTTAAGGCCAAACGCCTTGGTATGGAAAAACTGCGCCGCTATGATATTTACGCGCCAATCTCGACCTCGGACAAGAAATACAGCTTCCAGGCTGCCTATGATATGACTTTTGAAGCTTTCAAGCGCTTCGATCAGCATTTTGCCAGCCTGGCACAAAAGGTCTTTGATCAGGCGCATGTGGATAGCGAAGTGCGCAAGGGCAAAAGGGGCGGCGCTTTCTGCTCAACCCTCGGGCCAGACCTGACCCCGTGGGTGCTCTTAAACTTCCAGGGCAGGGGTGACGATGTTTCGACCATGGCCCATGAACTTGGCCACGCCGTGCATTCCCTTCTGGCAGACAGCCACACCGCCTTTACCCAGCACGCCTGCCTGCCACTGGCTGAAACAGCCTCCACCTTTGGTGAGATGACCCTCACAGACCTGCTGCTTGAACGTGAGAGCGACCCCGCTGTACAGCGTGATATCCTCTTCCGCCAGGTGGATGATGCCTACGCTACCATCATGCGCCAGATTTATTTCAGTATCTTCGAGCGTGAAGCGCATGCCAAGATAGACGCGGATGCCTCTGTAGATGAACTCAGTGAGGCCTACCTGGCCAACCTCAAGGAGCAATTTGGGGACGCGGTAGAGGTGAGTGACGAATTCAAGTACGAGTGGGTCTCAATTCCACACATCTACGGCACACCCTTCTATGTGTACGCCTATGCCTTCGGGCAGTTGCTGGTCTTCGCGCTTTACAAGATGTACCAGGAAGAGGGTGAGAGCTTCAAACCCAAGTATTTCCGCATCCTTT
>DATIUL010000351.1:0-7535 GCA_035466865.1 Anaerolineaceae bacterium
GCTTGAGGCAACCAGAGCACGAAGCCGGCCACGGCAGCGATGCCCAAGGCAAAATTGAGCCCTAAAACGGTTTGGGTGAAAGGTTTCAGTTCCTTGCGATGCCCCAATGCCCAGATCAGCCAAATTAGGCTAAGCAAGCTTACCAGGCGATCCATTGGGGGAATGGCCAGGCTAAAAATCGAACTTGAGCCCCATAGGATGAAAGACATCACAACGCCGAGGTTTAGACCGGCCAAGACCATCAGGGCAATTCGTAAGGCGGATGGGAATTGTCTCTGCTTGTAATCAAAAGCTAAGAGTCCAAAGCACAGCAACAAATAAGCAAGATGAAAAAAGAAGCTCACAGAAAATTGAGAGCCAACATCAGGGTTAACTGCCAGAATCGTCATTATTTTACATACCCGTTTCTATTGCCTGTAAAATGCAAGTTCTATACCAAACGGGTTTCCTGCTAAGGCTGCTTATCGCAGCTTGGCCAGGCCCAAACGCAAGCGCCTGAGTGTTTCCTCTTTTCCAAGCAAGTCTGCCAATTCGGTTGCACCTCCTGGGGTAGCTTCAAGGCCAGAGCAGGCAGTGCGTACCGGCCACATGACCGTGCCCACCTTGAATCCACTTTCCACAGCAAAAGTTTTAAGGCAATTAAAGACAGCCTCGTTCGTCCATGGCTCAAGGGCTTCCAACAAGGGGATGGTCTGTCCTAAAATCTCCTGGCTGCTGGCAAGCGTGGATTTTGATTTGTCGTTTACAAACATGGCTGGTTCGTAGTTGGGCAGTTCAGCCAAAAAACTAATCATGTCGGGAATGGCGCTTAGGCGTTCAGTACGAACATGGATAAGCTTGCTCAACTTTTCGAGGTCAAACTCCAATTTCTTTACCGAATCCGGGTACCAAGGCAGAGCTAATTTGTGAAATTCCTCGAGGCTGAGGCGCCGAATATGCTCGCCATTCATCCAGGTAAGTTTTTCCATGGAAAAGCCAGCTGGGGATTTATTGATGCGGTCGATATTGAACACTTCAACGAGCTCTTCCAGTGAAAAGATCTCCTGAGCAGTTCCGGGGTTCCAGCCAAGCATCGAGACATAATTTACGATTGCCGCGGGCAGGAAACCCATTTCCACCATCTGTTCAAGGGTTGGCGCGCCTTTGCGTTTAGACATTTTAGTGCCATCTTCATTGACAATCAGTGGGCAATGCACCAGTACAGGTGATTGCCAGCCAAATGCTTGGTAAAGCAGGCTGTATTTTGGGGTTGAAGAGATATATTCCTGGCCGCGCACGACATGCGTGATTTCCATCAGGTGATCGTCGATAACGTTGGCAAAGTTATAGGTGGGGAAGCCATCGCTTTTCAGCAAGACCTGGTCATCCAAGAGGGTGTTATCAAATGTGATGTCACCCAGAATATGGTCATGATAGGTCGTGGTTCCGCTATCAGGAATCCGCTGGCGGATGGCGGCAGGTTCACCCCTGGCTACGCGGGAGGCTGCCTCCTCAGGGTTGAGCAGGCGGCAAACATTGCGTTCGCCAGCCACAGGCAGCTCATTCTCATCTTCACTTTCATGCTCTTCTTTTTGGCAGAAGCAATAATAAGCCTCCCCTTTGGCCACTAATTCTTCAGCATAGGGTTTGTAAATTGGCAGGCGTTGGCTTTGGACGTAAGGCCCAAACCCGCCATCCTTATCCGGCCCTTCATCGTAAGTGAGGCCGGCAAGTTTGAGAGAATGATAGATCGCCTCAAGCGCGCCGGGCACAGAGCGTTTGAGATCTGTATCTTCGATACGTAGCAGGAATTTTCCATTGCCGTGTTTGGCAATCAGGTATGCATAAAGCGCGGTGCGTAAATTGCCAACATGCATGAAGCCGGTTGGGCTTGGGGCGTAGCGAGTTCTGATCATAATTCACCTAATCCGATAGAATACATTTCATAACTATTTTAGCGCAAGCGAGGCTGGAATGAAAAAAGTGATAGACGTTGCTAAAACTAATGCGGAAGCCTGGGATAACTGGAGTGCTGATGGCATGGGTTATACCGTACCAATTAAGCATGAAGCCTTTGTGAAGGCAAAAGTCTCCGAATTCGAAGTTATTCTCACCCCGGGGATGAGCGTGCCCCTGGATTGGTTCCCTGACCTGAAGGGCTTGAAGGTTTTGGGTCTGGCTTCGGGGGGTGGGCAACAAATGCCGGTCTTTACAGCTAAAGGGGCTATTTGTACTGTATTTGATAACTCGTTTGCGCAACTGGCAGCAGAAAAAATGGTTGCAAAAAGGGAGCATTACAAAATTGGATTGGTCAAAGGTGATATGGCCAAGCCTCTACCTTTCATGGATGAATCCTTTGATCTGATTTTTAACCCAGTATCGACTTGCTACATCCGCTCTGTCGAGCCACTCTGGAAGGAGTGCTTCCGGGTGCTCAAACCAGGTGGTGTCTTGATGACGGGGTTTTCAGCACCCCTTACGTGGGCGTTGAATGTTACCGACAAACCAGTAGAGGAAGTTCGGATTGTGAACAAGCTGCCTTATGACCCAATAACACTGGCAGAAGGTGGCGGGGCACTGCATTTGGATTATGGCTCACTACAATTTTCGCATAGCCTGCAAACACAACTTAACGGTCAGCTTAAGGCTGGCTTTACCCTGACGCATATTTTGGATGACACTGACACCTGGAGCCCGGTCGGACAGTACATACCTTTATATATGCTTACCAGGGCCGTAAAGGTCTGACCGTCTCTGAAGTACAAAAAAAGGCGCTTAAGCGCCTTTTTGTTTCGTGGTGTTAATTCTGCTTACAAGGCAGGATGGTCGAAGAACTTAGCCAAATCCTTGCGTTGAGATTGATGCACAACTGCCACCACCTCGTCAGCTTCCTGGAAGACCGTATCTCCGTGGGGAGCAATCATTTTCCCATCACGAATAACCGCAACGACTGTGCTCTGCGTGGGGAAATTAAGGGAACTGATGGATTTGCCATTGGCAGCGGATTGCGGATGAATCTTTTCTTCCACCAGTTGGAAATTGCCTTTTCGCATAATATGCAGGGTCATCATATCGCCCAGGGACATTTCTTCGGCAATTAATTGGGCCATCAAATCAGCCTGGTTGAGGGCAACATCCACCCCCATCAAATTATTGAACATCCAGGCATTTTTAGGATGGTTGGTCCGGGCAATTGTGCGGGGTACCATAAACTGGAACCTGGCCAAACTGGTGACGATTAAGTTGGTCTCATCCGTTCCAGTGACCGCGGCCACAACTTGGACAGAACGGATGCCAGCTTGCTCCAGAACATCAGGGTCTGTTCCATTACCTATCGTAACAATGTTTCGAGGAACATCGCGGGTAATTCTTGTCAATTCTTCAGCTCGCTGCTCTATCAAGCGCACTTCGTGCCCTTCTTTAATCAGATAATCGGCCAGATAGGTGCCAATTTTTCCACCACCAATAATCATTACTTTCATAGTGAATCTCCTTTTAGGCGAAAGCCTTGGCGACTTTATCTTTGGATCCAGTGATGCACATCAGATGAACAATGTCTCCGCGCTGGAAACTGATACCAGGGTCTGGGAGGAATGTCTTGCCACTGCGGGTGATGGCAGAAACCTGAATTTCGCCCGGTAGGTCAATGTCATTTGTCCGTTTCCCTACCATATTGGCTGAGACATCCACATCCAGCAAGACAACCTGCCCGGCACCGATACTGCGTTCAATTTGCAGCTGAGAGTAGATCATAATGCTGGTAAGCCGCTCAATCCCGAGGGTGACAGGCGAGATGGTTTGGATGCCCATACGGCGGTAGATTTTGGCTTTCTGGGGTTCGTAGACCCGGGCCGAAACCCTGGGTACCCGGAAAAAGCTCTTGGCCACCCTGGCTATGACTAGATTGGCTTCGTCGGAACCGGTCACGGCTGCCAGAGCATCGCAATTTTCGATGCCAGCCGCAATTAAAGTGTCATGGTCAAAGCCAAGACCATTAAAGGTTTTTCCTTTGAAGGTAGGACCCAATGCTGCGAGGGCAGCAGGGTCGCTATCGACCACGGAAACATCAACGTCGTGCAGTAACAGATTTTTTGCCAGGCCTAAACCTACACGGCCGCATCCAATAATGAGTACCTTCATAAAGTACCTCCTTGGGCAATTTTTTCGTATTTTTTAGTTTTCTGAGCAACAAACCATTTGCGGACAGCATCCCCGATCGGGTTCAACGGAATGAACAAGATCAAAATCAGCCAATAATGCGGCGCAAAAGGTTTGGTTTGGATGAATGTATTCAGGAATGGCAGGTAAACAATGGCGACAATCAGCGCGATTTCAAATGCCACTCCATACCAGATCAGAGGGTTGACAAACCATTTTTGTTTGAAAAATGAGAACCGGCTGGACCTTTGGGTAAAGAGGTTGCCTATCTGGCACATCACCACAGCCGCAAGAGACATGGTAGTGGCAGGATAGTAAACTGAGTTGGCAAATGCTGTAGACTCATCAGGTAAGCCAATCCATTTCCCAGCAAAACCGTTGGTGTGGTAGAAGAAGTAGAAGGCAATCAACGCTGCTATGGCCTGTAATGGCCCGTGAATGCCATATGCCCGAATAAGAAGATCCTTGGTGATGATATGATCTGTGAGTTTTCGGGGCGGCAAATCCATCAGGCCTGCATCCGGAGGATCGGCAGCCATTGCTAATGCTGGGAACATATCCGTACCCAGGTCAATGGCCAATATCTGCATTACCCGTAAAGCCAGCGGTATTCTGCCTGCGGTGAGCGCGAAGAGCACGAACGGAACAGCCTCAGGGAAGTTGGAGGTGAAAATGTAGGTGATGAAACGCTTGATGTTTTCGTAAACTGCCCGGCCTTCTTCGATAGCATTCACGATCGAGCCAAAATTATCGTCTGTCAGGATCATTTGAGCGGCTTCTTTGGCCACATCAGACCCAGAAATGCCCATGGCCACGCCGATATCAGCTTTCTTAAGAGCTGGAGCGTCGTTGACGCCATCTCCAGTTACGGCAACAATGTTGCCATCATCCTGCAGGGCGCTGACAACCCTTAATTTATGTTCCGGGGCAACACGGGCAAAAATTACTTGTTCTTTGACCGCATCGCGCAAATCAGTATCACTCATTTTCTCGAGTTCCACACCAGTGATAATGCGAACCTTTTCGCCTTCAACGATACCAATTCGCCTGGCGATACTTTCAGCCGTAAGACCGTAATCACCCGTTATCATAATGATGCGGATGCCTGCGGTATGACACTTCTTTACCGCTTCGGCAACGTCCGGTCGGGGTGGGTCTTGCATGGCAACCATGCCCGTATAGGTCAGGTCAGTCTCAATGTTTTCGACGCTGTAATCTTCCAGTTCTTCCGGAACCACACGGTTAGCCGCGGCTAAGACTCGCAAACCCTGGCGAGCATAGCCATCGTTAACTTCCATAATATAGTCAATCCAATCTTGTGTAAGTGGGATGATCTGCTCACCAACTTGGATGCTGCTGCATTGGTCAAGAACTTCCCGGATGCCACCTTTGGTATGGGCGACTCGTGTAAACCGGCCATCATCCCCACGTTCCATCTCAACCACTGTCATACGTTTGCGGCGGGAATCAAACGGTAACTCAGCAATGTTGGGGTCGGGGTTGATTTCATCCTTACCAAAGCCAGCCTTGTTGGCAAGCACGATCAAGGCTGCCTCAGTAGGGTCACCCAATACTTTCCAACGTTGGTCATCCCCACTGGTCGGGTCGGGTGGAAGAAGGCGGGAAGTATTGCATTTGGCTTGCGTGAGGATAGTACGGCGCAAAGCAGAATCCTGCTTAACGTCGATCAGTTTTTTGTTTTCAGTTATTCTTCCGGTTGGTTGATAGCCGACCCCTTCAACCTGCACTTCGCGACCGATAGGTTTGCCATCAGTCCTGCCTAATGGCACCCAAATGGTGTTGACGGTCATTTCGTTTTGAGTGAGCGTGCCCGTTTTATCGGTACAAATGACTGTTGTACAACCGAGAGTTTCCACGGCTGAAAGTTTTTTTATGAGCGCGTGCTTATTTGCCATGCGTTGCGTGCCCATGGCAAGCGCAAGTGTGACTGTGGGCAGCATGCCTTCAGGTACAAAAGCGACGCACATTCCAATCGTGAAGATCACTGCTTCAATTAAAGTAATCTTCGCGACGAAAACAGCAATCAAGAAGAATATGAGCGCCACGCCAACCGCGATGTAGGTAACGATCTTGGTGGCGCTTTGCATTTCTTTCTGAAGAGGGGAAAGTTCGTTTCCCACTTCCTGTGTCAGTCTGGCAATCCGGCCAAACTGGGTGTTCATACCCGTAGCATAGGCAATAGCCTTGCCAGAGCCCGCGGCAACAAATGTGCCGGCAAAGATTTGGTTTGGAAATTCTGTTTCAGTAAGCCCTTCACCACTGATTGGGAGCGCGGAACGGTTCACAGCCCGCGATTCGCCCGTAAGGGTGGACTGATTCACGCGCATATCCGCGCTGGAAATCAGGCGGCAGTCGACAGGGATGCTATCACCTTCCTGGAAGAAGATGACATCTCCCGGTACGATTTCTTCCGCCAGAATCAGTTTTTCCGCGCCATCGCGCATTACTCTCGAAGATGACGGCAGGATTTTCTTTAGGGCTTCGGTGGCCTTTTCTGCTTTGAATTCCTGGAAGAAACTAAAGACGCCGTTGATGAGATTCACAGCCCATACAGCGACGGCCAATTCGGGCATTTTCGCGATCACAGCACCGATACCAGCTATCCAAAGCATGATCGCCATCATGTGCGTGAAGTTGTCAATGAATTTAAGGAAGAGGGGCTTACCTTTGATTTCTCTGATCTTATTCAAGCCGAATACTGCCAGCCTGTCACTAGCTTCCGGACTGGTAAGACCTTCAGGACGTGAGCCTAAAGCAGCATAAAGCTGCTCAGGGTTCATTGCCTGTTTTTTTTGTTGGAATTCAAGACTGATTTCTTTAAGTTCACTCATCTAATTATTGGTCCTTGGTTAGCTCAACTGAGCTAAATCAAATTTGCGACCCTGAATAATACCCCTGCTTAAGCCGGAGTCAATGGTAAACACAAAGCCGGAGGAGCGATTTAACTTGCTATTAATGATATCGCAATGAAGCATAGTTGCTGACAGGCAATTTAGAAAAGAAAGCTTTCAATACACGTTTGATTGGCAGGATCTTCTTCATCAAAGAGGATGCCCGGAACATGCGTCAGTAAAAGGTTCTCAATTTCTTTGTGGGTTAATTTATCCAATGATGGTGAAAAGCGAGCGCCGATGCGCTTTGCCGCTTCAATCAAGCTGGCTTGAAAAACAAATTCGTAGATCGTTTCATTGGTTTGTAAATGCCGTTTGCGGATACGGAGCATTCGGGGGTTCATTAACCCTGGAGCATCGCGCACCGCTGCTGGCATCTCATGAGCCTGAGGTTCAGACTGTTGAATCAAGGCCAGGTTTTGCAGCAGCCGTGTAGCCTCTGGTTTGCTGAGCTTGCCCTCTTGCACCTCACGTAAAATACGCATA
>DATIUL010000352.1:0-2951 GCA_035466865.1 Anaerolineaceae bacterium
GTGCTGCCACCGTCTCCACAATGCGTGGTTTGCTCCCTTATGCATTAGCTTTTGCGGCAGGCGCAATGATCTACGTTGTCGCGGAAGAGTTGATCCCCGAGTCCAAGCGTGAGGCTCAAGACCATTCTGACATCCCGACTATTGGCGTCATGCTGGGCTTCGCCGTTATGATGCTGCTGGATGTTGCTCTCGGCTAACCCATGAAACACGATGCCATTGCCTGGAAGAAAAAGCGGGAATATAGCCCTGAAGAATATGCCATAGCTGACTTGATTCTGGCTGAGATTATGGCTGGTAAAGCGATTCAGCCGGCCTTACGTGCACATCCCCTGCCTGCTGGCCGAGGCTTCCTGGCAAAGCACGCCCTTGTGGCAGCTTATTATCAGGGAGTGGCCAATGGCAATTTGCTTGCTGACCCTGAATTATTAGCCCGTATTCGCATGAAACCCATCCGTACCCTTTCAGGTGTGGCCACTATCACAGTGCTTACAAAACCAGCCCCATGCCCAGGGGAGTGTATTTTCTGCCCGACAGAAGAAAACATGCCCCAATCTTACCTTTCGGACGAGCCTGGTGCCCGCCGCGGAGTGGAGAATAACTTTGACCCCTACCGGCAGGTTGCTTCCCGTCTTAAGGGATTGCACGAAGTCGGTCATCCCACAGACAAAATTGAGCTGCTAATCCTTGGCGGTTCGTGGACGGCCTATCCCAAAGATTATCAGGAATGGTTTGTGCGCCGCTGCCTGGAGGCCATGAACGAGGAAAACCCGGAAGATAACGCGCCGGAGGGCGGCCTGCTGGGTGTCCAAATTCGCAATACAAAGGCCCAGCATCGCAATGTGGGTATGGTTATTGAAACCCGTCCAGACCTGGTAAATCGCGAAGAATTGGTCTTCTACCGCAAGTTAGGCGTTACTAAATTGCAGATTGGTGTGCAAAGCCTGGACGACCGTATTCTGCTCCTCAACAAGCGCGGCCACACCGTCCAGGAAATGGTGACTGCCATCCAGATGATCCGCCTGGCTGGTTTCAAGTTAGTGGCACATTGGATGCCCAATTTGCTTGGGGCTACACCCCAATCCGACCGACTGGATTACGCCCGCCTATGGCAGGATGGCTCAGTCCAACCGGACGAACTCAAGATTTATCCTTGTCAATTACTTAAACAGGCTGAACTTTACCAATATTGGGAGCGCGGTGAGTACCATCCTTACAGCGAGGATGAATTAACTGACCTGCTGGCCGAAATCAAACCCACCACCCCTCGTTATTGCCGCATCAACCGCGTCATCCGCGATATCCCCTCCAACCACGTGGTTGAGGGAAACCGCAACACCAGTTTGCGCCAGGATCTGGCTGCCCGCATGCAGGCTAAAGGCCTGAAATGCCAATGCATTCGCTGCCGTGAAGTCCGCAGCAAGGATATGGATGTGGAATCGCTGGAAATGCACGACCTGGTCTACGATACCGGCTCGACCGAGGAACACTTTATCAGTTTTGATACCGCCAGGGACGAATTGGCCGGTTTCTTACGCCTCTCTCTGCCCAAGCAGAACAACCCCTTGGCCATTCCTGAGTTGGATGGTGCTGCCATGATCCGCGAGGTGCACGTTTTTGGTCTTTCGCTGGAGATTGGCGCGGATGTCAAAGGTGCTGCCCAGCATCTTGGCCTTGGCAAAAAGCTCATCGAGCAAGCTAGTTTCATCAGTCAGCAGGCGGGTTTCACCCACTTGGCAGTCATTTCAGCCATTGGAACACGCGAGTACTACCGCAAACGCGGTTTCACGGAGGGGGAACTTTATATGCTTAAGGCTCTTACCTGAAATAAGCTGATTCTACAGGTTCGTCTGAATTGGATGTGTATCTTCCTCAGTAATCGGGGCGGGAGCTGCTTCAGGGTGCGTGGTGGGTTCAACGTTATTCCGCTGTTCAAGGCGGGTAATCATATCCACCCGTCGTTGATGGCGTTCACCTTCAAAATTAGCGTTTAACCAGCCTTCCACAAGCAAAGTAGCTAAACCTCCAGCCACTACACGGGCACCCAAGCACAAAACATTGGCGTTATTATGGCGCTTTGAAAAAATGGCTGAAAACGGATCGCTGCAGGCAGCAGCCCGGATGCCTCTGAATTTATTGGCGGAAATTGACATGCCTATGCCTGTGCCACAAATCAGGATGCCACGGTCAGCTCCACCAGCCAATATGGTTTTGCATACTTTTTCGGCAATGCGTGGATAGTCGCAACTGTCGGTTGTGTAAGTTCCAAGATCCTCATAGGCGATCTTACGGCTTTCAAGGTAGGTCTTGATTTCATCTTTAAGAGCAACACCCGAGTGGTCCGAACCAATGGCAATTTTCATGAGCACCTCACTTCAAAAAGAATTATAACGGCTGCTGCACGGATTTTTATGGTTGATGGAAAATTATCTGGCAGTCAAAGTCTCTAAAAATCTCCAGCACAGCCCAAAATCTCAGCTGGAATTGGTAGAAAAGTAAAGCAATTTTGAAGAATTGGTTTCAGCCTTGTATTTTTCATGACGAATTCTTGATTTGTCGTAGAATCTAATTGTGACCATTTGTGTTGCAATGAAAGGTTTTGGAAAATGATTTTTGTTACGGGAGCTGCCGGCCATATCGGTAATGTATTAATTCGTGAGTTAACGGCACTGGGCAACAAAGTGCGCGGCCTTATCTTACCAGGTGAAAATATACGCAGCCTTGAGGGTTTGGATCTTGAAATTGTTGAAGGTAACATCCTCGACAAAGCTGCCATGCTGCGGGCAATGGAAGGCGTGGACACCGTTTACCACCTTGCCAGCCTGGTCAGCATCACCAACGATAAAATTGACATGATGCGCCTGGTCAACATCAAGGGCACTCAGAACGTTCTTGAGGCTGCCAAAGAATCGGGTATCAAGAAATTCATTTACACCAGTTCCATTCATGCTCTC
>DATIUL010000353.1:0-19181 GCA_035466865.1 Anaerolineaceae bacterium
TGTTATACAATCCAATCCTGGTAAGTTTTTTGCGGTGCTGTACGGAGTTGACAAAATGGAAATCACATTCCACCGTTACGCAAGCCCATCGGGCGTCACAGAAGAGTCCCTTCGCCTCCGCGCGTTTTTCCTAAAACGGCAGGGGGACGATTTTCCCTTCGGCCGCTGGGACTGGATGATTACCCACGGCTGGCTGGACCATGAGGCACTCGGCAACATTGGTATATGGGAAGAACGTGGCCAAGTTGTTGGCGTCGCCACCTTTGATACGCAGCCCGGTGAGGGTTTCATCTGCGTACTGCCGGGATACGAAGAGTTCCGCCCGCAAATGGTGCGGTATGCTGCCGCCAATCTATGCAAACATGGCAAATTCCGTCTACTGGTCCTGGATTCAGACACTGCCTTTCAGAAAATCGCAGCGAAAGAAGGGTTCATTCCCACACCTGATAAAGAGTTTGATGCAGTATACGAAATCAAAGACCCCACCAAAATCCACTTCGCCATTCCCGAGGGCTTCCGTGTGATTGGTATGGATGAAGGGTTTGATGTGGAAAAGTACGGTCAGGTGCTCTGGAAAGGATTTAATCATGAGCTGGACGGCGAAGGTCCGCTGGACATGAGCGAGTCAAAACGGAAACAACTCCTGGACGAAATGTTCCGGCCAAATGTAAACCTGCATCTAAAAATCGCTGTGCTCGCGCCAAACGGAGATTTTGCCAGCTATTGCGGCATGTGGCAGGATGACGCTTCGCTCGATGCCTTGGTTGAGCCGGTCGCCACAGACCCCGCCTACCGTAGTTTAGGACTGGGGAAGGCCGCTGTGCTTGAGGGAGTGCGTCGCTGCGGGCTACTGGGCGCGCGACGTGCGCTGGTCGGCTCCAGCCAACAGTTCTACTACAGTATCGGGTTCAGGCCACTGAATACCTATACCTGGTGGACGCCCGGGAGGGTCTGATCGGACGCTTCCCAATTTTCAACTTAAGATGAATTTGCTTTCTTTTTGTTAGTGACTGAAATTAAAAGGCTGCCCAAAGATGGGCAGCCTTAATATTGCGTTGATGGTCAGTTGTTTCAGTTGGCCGAGGCCAACAAAGCGAACAATTAACGCTTTGTGTAGGTTGGGGCCTTGCGGGCGCGCTTGAGGCCTGGTTTCTTGCGTTCCTTAACGCGGGAATCGCGTGTGAGCATGCCTTGTTCGCGCAGTTTGAGCCGGCTGGTTTCATCCATCGCAACCAAAACGCGGGCTAAGCCCAGCTTTACAGAATCGCGTTGACCGGAAACACCGCCGCCTTCAACTTTGACGGTCACATCCAAGTTGTCGGAGCTTTGCCCAACAGTTTCAAGGGTGCCACGGATCGCAGCTTCATCGCCATAGCGAGTGAAATATTCTGCGATGGGCTTGTCATTGACGGTGAACGTACCGGTTCCGGATGAAACCCGTACACGCGCGGATGATTGTTTGCGGCGACCAATTGCTTCTTTATATTCAGCCATGTTTCCTCTACTTATCTAATTCGTACTGCTGGGGTGTCTGGGCTTCATGAGGATGCTCTGCGCCAGCATATACTTTCAAATTATCCATAAAACGTTTTGTCAAGCGGTTCTTAGGCAGCATACCTTTGACTGTCAGTTGGATCAGTCTCTCAGGATTTTTAGTCATCATCCCTTTCAGGTTATCAGACTTTAATCCACCTGGGAAACCGGTGTGCCGATAGTACATTTTGCTTTCCAAACGGCTGGGGTGGAAGGTGATCTTGGAGGCGTTGATAACCACAACATGATCATTCGATTCCACACCGGGGGTGTAGTATGGGTGTTGTTTGCCAATCAGCAATGCCGCAACCTTGCTCGCGAGACGCCCCAGGGTTTCGCCTTCAGCGTTCACCAGGTACCATTCACCAGCCAATTGTCCTTTAGTTACGTATGTTTTATCCACTTTATTTCTCCGTTATTCTTCGCCCTTGCCTGTGCATGAGCGCATTACTTATTAATTTCCTCGCCATAATCCACTTTCATCAAGGTCAGCCCCCGGGCAGGTGCCAAAGCGACGGTTCCGGCGTAACCGGTCTCGAAGCCTTTCATCACCGCGCCTCTCGGCATCATTCCTGAACCGACGTGTACAAGGACCCAAACGATCCGGCGCACCATGTGGTTCAAAAAAGCATTTCCCGTGATGGTAAAGTCCATCCCAAAACTGGTTTCTGCCCATTCCGCTTGATAAATCCTGCGGATGGTCGTACCGGTTTGGTTCAGAGCCTTTCCAAAAGCGATGAAGTCGTGTTCTCCCAATAAATCGCGGGATTCCAGGTTCATCAACTCAAGGTCCGGTCGGACTGTTACCCGCCAGGCAAAGCGGTCGATCAGCGGATTTCGGTGTTTCTGCACATAAAGCTGATAGCGATATGTGCGGCTGAGGGCACTGTAACGTGCATGAAAGCCCTCATCAACCTCTTCCGCGTGCAAGGCTGCGATATCATCCGGGAGGAAAGCATTCAAGGCGGTTAGCAATGTTTCCGTACCGTGCTTCCAGTCCAGGTCTAAATGTAAAACCTGTCCTTGAGCATGTACGCCGCTGTCCGTTCTCCCAGAAGCCGTCAGGGTATTCCCCTGCCAACCTATTTTTCGCAGCGCAGCTTCCAGTTCGTGCTGGACGCTGTGCTTGATCGCCTGGCGTTGGTAACCGTTGTAAACGGTCCCATCATAAGCGAGGATAAGTTTGTAACGTGCCATGCCTTTGCACTCAAGCCAAAGGCGTTCTACTAATTTTACTCAGCAACCAACTCAAGCAGCACCATCTCGGCATTATCGCCAAGTCGTGGTCCAAGTTTGAGGAGGCGTGTGTAACCACCGGGACGATTGACAAAGCGAGGGGCGATATCGTCGAAGAGTTTCTTCACGATTTCGGGGCTGGCATTGCCAAGTGCTGCCGCAATTTGGCGGCGGGCATTCACTTTTTCGACTGAATCACCCTTGTTGCTATTGCGGGCAAGGGTAATCATTTTCTCGGCTTCGCCCTGAATGGACTTAGCTTTGGCCAAGGTAGTTTGAATGCGTTCGTGTTCAAATAATTGCTTGATCATGGTCTTGCGCATGGATGTGCGATGGCCCATGCTACGACCAAGCTTGTAACCATAAACCTGGTGCCGCATAAATTACTCCACTTCTTTCTCTTCCAAGAATCCCTTTTCGATCATCTTGGCACGTAGTTCAGTCAAGCTCTTATCCCCAAAATTTCGGATGGAGAGCATTGCATTTTCGCCTTTATCCAGCAGTTCCAAAACATCACCAACGGTCGTTACGCCCGTGCGTTTCAAAGAGTTGAAAACACGTACGGTCAGATCAAGGGATTCGATTTGGGTTTCCCGGGCTTCAGAGCTAATTCCACTGGTTTCGGGTTCTGCAACTGGAGTGGACTTAAGCAGCGATTCCGTGCTGGTGCCGCTGATGTAGCCTAATTGCTGCATCAGGATCTGGGAGGAGCCAATCAGTGCTTGTTCAGGAGCAACTGTGCCATCGGTCCAGATTTCCAGGGTCAGGCGGTCAAAATCGGTGCTGTGGCCAACACGAGCGCTTGAAACGCCCCAGTTGACACGGCGAACAGGGGTATAGATGGCATCCACAGGAAGCACACCAATTGGCAGACGTTCAGAACGTTCACCAGCGGGCAGGTAACCACGGCCGGCTTCAACGGTCAAGTCCATCTCCACATGAGCATCTTTCTCGTTCATACTGAAGAGATAGAGGTCAGGGTTGATGATCTCAACTTCCGGTGGGCAAACTAAATCTGCCGCGGTAATGGTGCCTTCACCCTTGACGTCCAGGTGAATTTGAGCCGCGTCGACATTATGCAGTTTCATGCGGATCAGTTTGAGCTGCAGCATGACCTGGATGACATCCTCACGGACACCGGGAATAGTCGTAAATTCGTGCTGTACATCCACGATGCGCACCGTTGTAATCGCGGCGCCATCGAGTGAAGAAAGCAAGGTGCGACGAAGGGCATTGCCCAAAGTCATCCCATAGCCTTTTTCGAGCGGGCTGATCGTAAATTTGCCGTAATCACGGGATTCTGCTACCCGTTCAACTTTCGGCATTACCATTTCATTCAGTGCTGTCACGGTTGACTCCTTTCAGTCTATCGTAGAAAAGACTGTCCTCGTCATACTATCGTGAATAGTATTCAACGATCAGTTGCTCGTTCAAGTTACCGTCAATTTCGGAACGCTCCGGCTGACGCAGCACCCGACCACTAAAGTTGGCCACATCACGGGCTAACCAGGTGGGTACAGTGCGTGCTTCGGCTTCTTCTTTCAGATTCTTGAAGTAAACTGTATCTTTGGATGTTTCGCTGACTGTAATAACATCATCGGCATGGACATCATAAGATGGGATGTCAGCCCGATTGCCGTTGACAGTGAAGTGGCCATGATTCACGAGCTGGCGGGCCTGAGCACGGCTGCTAGCGAATCCAAGGCGATAAACCACATTGTCAAGACGGGTTTCTAGCTTCTGTAATAAGTTCATACCGGTCAACCCGCGCAAGCGCAGGGCTTCGGAATAATAACGGCGGAATTGCCGTTCAAATACACCATACTCGCGGCGAGCTTTTTGCTTCGCGCGCAACTGCTTGCCATAGTCCGATACTCGGTCAGGGCGGGCAGAAGTGGTCTTGCCGTGCATTCCAGGTGGAAAACCACGCTTTTCGAACGCGCACTTGGGTGTAAAACAGCGTGATCCTTTAAGGAAGAGCTTTTCACCTTCACGGCGGCACATTCGGCATACTGCATCAGTGTTTCTAGCCATAATTCAATATCCTTTTCTTTATTACATGCGGCGCTTTTTGGGTGGACGGCAACCGTTATGAGGTACAGGTGTCAGGTCCGAAATCATGCGTACTTTAATCCCAAGGGATTGGACTGCGCGAATGGCGGCTTCACGGCCGGGGCCGGGGCCCTTTACGAACAATTCCACTTCCTGGACGCCCATTCCCTGGGCTGCCTTGATGGTTTGTTCGGTTGCCAATCTTGCAGCAAACGGGGTGCTCTTGCGGGAACCTTTAAAACCAGCGGAACCGGTTGAACCCCAGCAGACAGTATTGCCCTGCAGGTCGGTTACGGTAACAATGGTGTTATTAAAGGACGCATAAACATGCACCTGTCCGGTGGAGATCTGACGCTTTACCTTTTTACCAGTGGTTCTGCGCCCTGCTGTTTTTGCTACTTTAGCCATAATTATTCCTCACTTAATATTACATCTCTGGTTTACCTTGCTTTGGGGGCCGCATGGGGTAAAGAAAGGAACCCCAAACCCAAAACTCAGGAACCAGTTCAGTCTTACTTCTTGGTGGCACCCTTGCGGCGACCGCGACCGGCAACTGTCTTCTTGGGACCTTTGCTTGTGCGAGCGTTTGTGCGGGTACGCTGACCACGGCTGGGCAGATTGTGCTTGTGGCGAAGGCCACGATAGCAACCAATTTCAACCAGGCGCTTGATATTCATCTGAACCGCGCGGCGCAGATCGCCTTCTACGGTTACATTTTGGGCAATATAATCACGCAGCTTGGAGACCTCGTCTTCTGGTAAATCCTTGACCCGCAAGTCAGGATCAACACCAGTGGCTGCCAAAATATCGTCAGCAGCTTTAGGGCCAATGCCGTAGATGTACCGCAAACCAATTTGGATGCGCTTATTCCTGGGTAGATCAACACCTTCAATACGAGCCATAATTATTCCTTATCCTTGACGTTGTTTGTGGCGTGGGTTGGTGCAAATTACATACAACCGACCGTCGCGTTTGACGATCTTGCATTTAGCGCAGCGTTTCTTTATTGATGCTGATACTTTCATCAGTCGTACTCCTTCTTATTCCGCAAAGTTCTTAGTATATCTCTTTGTCGGTCTATTTGCAAGACCTTTATAAATCCGTTAGCACCAGCGGTCCCTCGTCGGTTACCGCGATACTGTGTTCCTGGTGAGCGCACAACGAGCGATCTCTTGATATCACTGTCCACTCATCATTGAGCACCCGAGTGTGGCGGGTACCTACCAGGACCATTGGTTCGATGGCAATGGTCATGCCTGCCCGCAATCGCACCCCGGTACCTTTGGTACCATAATTCGGTACTTGTGGCTCCTCATGCATACGCCTTCCAACACCGTGGCCGGTATAGACGTGCGTGCAATAAAAACCCTGCCCTTCTACATAAGCTTCAATCGCGGCACCGATATCCCCGGAGTGATTACCAGGGACCATCAGGCTAATCGCGATATCCAAAGAATGTCTCGTCACCGCGATCAGTTTCTGCGCTTCCGGGCTAATTTCACCAACGCCCACCGTAAAGGCTGAGTCGCCAACAAATCCCATGTAAACAGTACCGCAATCCACGGAGATGATATCTCCTTCTTTAAGCTTACGCTTTCCGGGTATGCCGTGCACCAGTTCTTCATTGACACTCGTGCAAATGCTTCCCGGATAAGGGTATGGGCCATCGTAATTTTTAAAGGGCGAGTAAACGCCTAACTTGCGCTGGAACTCTTCAGCAATTTCGTTGAGTTCTCCTGTGGTCACTCCCGGCACTATGGCCGCTTTGACCGCTTCCAGGGTTTGCGCATTAATTCTTCCGGCCTCACGCATTATCGCAATTTCAGCCGGGCTTTTAATGTTTATTGCGCGTTCAAAACCAATCACTTGCCTACGGCTTTCATCAGGTCCTCAGTTACCTTATTGATATCCTGAGTTCCATCGATTTCCACCAGCTTGCCCTGTTCTTTATAATACTCAATCAGGGGTGATGTTTGCTTGTAATACACCTTGATTCGATTGCGTACGGTTTCAGGTTTGTCGTCGTCCCGTTGATAAAGCGGGCTGCCGTCCACGTCGTCAAACCACTTCTCCAGGGGAGGGTTGGTTATCGCGTGGTAGACACGGCCACTCGTGCTCATCCATCGGCCGCTCAGACGTTCAACAAGCACTTCGTCCGGAACATTAATGAATGGCACAACAGTAACATCGCCTCCTAATCCTTTAAGCATCACCTTCAAGGCTTCAGCCTGGGCTGGTGTGCGGGGGAAACCATCCAAAACTGCACCTTTTTCGCAATCTGGACGGGTCAGGCGGTCTTTAACCATGGCAATCGTTACATCATCCGGTACAAGCTCGCCCTTGCTCATAAAAGTTTGGGCGAGTTTACCGAGTTCTGTTTCTTTTGAAAGATTCTCGCGGAATAGATCACCGCTGGAAACATGGACCAGGCCCATTTTTTCAGCCAATACCTCGGCCTGTGTGCCTTTTCCGGCACCAGGAGGCCCAAGCATAATGATGTAATCCGCTTTTTTATTCATTTCAGTTTCTCTTATGCAATCAAATGATCATCGTAACCGTGCATTCGCAGCTCGGTCTCGATCAGGTTGATTACTTCACGTACGGTTCCAGCAACGATCAAGAGGCCGGAAGCCTGTAGAAGTGAAAGGCTGGATTGTTGAACGGGTAAGACTGCACCCAGAAGGGAAGGAACAATCGTTAGGAAGCCCAGGAAGAAAGCACCTGGCAATGTAATACGCCGTTGGACACGAGTTAAATAATCCTGGGTCGGTTTGCCACGGACAACACCTGGTATCTGAGCGCCTTGCTTTTTCAGGTTATCACCATAATTCTGCTGGGCAAAAAGAACGTCCGTGTAGAAGTAAGCGAATAAAACGACCAGGATGAATAGCATCAGCGGGTACCACCAGGTTCCCGAGCCGAAGGCAGTCTGGAACCAATTGGCCACGTTCTGTACTCCCAGGCTTTTGCTGGCCAGGAAGAACGAAGAGAGGATGACCGGGAAAGTCAGGAATGATTGTGCAAAAATGATCGGGATCATGCCAGCCATGTTGACCATGAGCGGCAGATTACTGCGCACTGGCATGGACATACGGTTGCCGATACGCCGCCCGGGGAACATCACCGGCACGTTTCGGCGGCCAGCAGTCACGTAGACAATTGCGAAGACAATCGCGACCAGGAGCACCAGAACCAAGGCAAAGACCCACCAGGGTTCTTTGGTTGTGACCATCTGAATAAAGCTTGCTGGCAAACGTGAGACGATGCCCGCAAAGATGATCAGGGAAAGTCCCTGATTTCTCAATCCAAACTCGGAAATTAATTGCCCGATCCAGATACCAAACATGGTACCTGCAAGCATGGCAATGACAGCTGTCACGGTTGGCAGCAGGTTGGCGCCTGTAAAGCCCCAATTGGTCAGAATTGATCCACCTAATTGGCTGTTAAAAATGTTGATTTGACCGATTGCCGAAAGCAGTGCCATCGGGATGGTCAAAATCATGGTCCATTTCTCCATCCACTTCTGGCCAGCGCGGGGGTCATCTTTCATCATTCTTTCGAGTGATGGGATAACCGGCTGGAGAAGTTGCAGGATAATTTGGGCAGTAATGTACGGATAAACACCCATCGCCAGGATCGAGAAGTGCGAGACTGCACCGCCAGAGAGCAGGTCCAGCAAACCTATCAGGTTGCCTGCAGCTCCGGTCTGTTGGGTCAGTTGGGCAGCCAGGGCGCGGTCAACTCCAGGGACTGGAATATTCGCAGCCAGGCGATAGACAGCCAACAAAAGCAGGGTAATCAGTAGCTTATTGCGGATATCTTCTGACTTCCAAAGAAAGCGCCAGGACGATCGTTTCATTCGTAGACTCCTTATCGGATGCTTATTCAGCGATCGCTTCGATGCTTCCGCCGGCTTTTTCGATCTTTTCACGAGCGCCGTCGGTTACCTTGTGGGCTTTGATCTTCAGGGCAACTTTAAGTTCACCACGGCCCATGATCTTTACCGGTTTTTTCATATCCTTAATTAAGCCGGTTGCGGCCAGGGTTTCCGGGGTCACTTCGCTATCCGCTTTGAAATCCTGGAGTAGATCCAGATTGACCTCATTGTAGCGGATGCGGTTGATCGGAGAGAAACCTTCACCACGCAGGAAGGGCAGCTTTCGGAAGAAAGGCAGGTTACCACCCTGGTGGTATTGGCGTACGCCGCTATGACGCGCGTTTTGGCCTTTGGTACCACGTCCGGAAGTCTTTCCACTGCCCGAACCAATACCACGACCTATGCGCTTGCGGTCCTTTTTTGAACCCTCATTGGGTTTGAGGTCATGTAGTTGCATTAGTTCTTCTCCTCCGCTGCGGGCTTGACTTCGACCAGAAACGAAACCTTGTCGAGCATGCCGCGGATTACTTGGTTGTCCTCAAACACAATGGTCTCATGCAGGTGCTTGAAACCCAGTGCTTTGAGGGTATTCTTAGTGCGGACAGGATAACTGATACCGCTCTTAATTTGTGTGACCTGGAGTTTGTTAGCTTTAGGCATTCTTCCTCCGTGACCAGAATGGGCTGACATCTTCAACATTCTTGCCGCGTTCAATGGCAACCTGCTGAGGGGTCTTGAGTTGTGTCAGTGCATCGAATGTAGCGGTGACGATGTTCAGCATATTGCTTGATCCCAGCGACTTGGTGAGGATATCCTTGATGCCAGCGGCTTCGCAAACAGCACGCACACCACCAGCAGCAATAACACCCGTACCTTCAGAGGCAGGTTTCAGCAAAATTTTGGCACCACTGCAGGCACCTGTGACTTCATGGGCAATTGTGGTGCCCATCAGGCTGATCTTGCGCATATTTTTGTGCGCCTGCTCAGTAGCTTTACGCATGGCATCTGGTACAGCAAGTGCCTTGCCGACACCCATACCAACGTTTCCATTGTTGTCTCCGACCACCAGGGTTACTCTGAAAGAGAAACGGCGACCGCCTTTGACCACTTTGGCAACACGGGCGATGTCAATAACACGCTCATCATAGGGGTTTTCAATTTTTGAAAAATCTTCCATTGTATCCTCGGTTTAGAAATCCAAGCCGCCCTTGCGAGCGCCATCCGCCAGTGATTTAACACGGCCGGTGTAATAGTAGCCACCCCGATCCATCACGACAGCCTTGAGGCCTTTTGCGATGGCGCGGTGGGCCAGCTCTTCGCCGACCTTAGCTGCCTGGTCTAGTTTGTTCATTTTGCTCACTACATCTCTCAAGGCTGGATCAATGGATGATGCGGAGCAAAGCGTAATGCCCTTTTCATCATCAATAATCTGAGCATAGATCTGAGTGATGCTTCTGAATACATTCAAGCGAGGCCGTTGTGGAGTTCCAAAGACCGACTTGCGCACGCGAACGTGTCTGCGTAAACGGGCTTGATTTCGTGTTTTCTTAGCCATATTTACCTCTACTTCCCGGTCTTTCCGGCCTTACCAGCCTTCAGTTTGATAACTTCGCCCAGGTAACGGATGCCGTAGCCTTTGTAGTGATCGGGCACGCGCACTTCGCGCATATTCACGGCTACCTGCCCCACCTGATGACGGTCACGACCTTTGATCTTGACCTGGCGAGTTTTTGTGTCGACTTCGTAGCTAATGCCATCTGGAGCCGGGAAAACAACTGGATGTGAATAACCAACATTCAGGACCAGGTCTTCACCTTTCATTTCAGCGCGGTAACCCACACCATTGATCTCCATGACTTTCTCGAAACCCTGGTTGCAGCCCTGGACCATGTTATTCAACAGTGCCCGGGTTGTACCGTGGATCGCGCGCATGAAGGCGGTGTCGTCAGGGCGTTCAATGAGAATCTGACCGTCTTCCAATTTAATGGTCAGAGCCTGGTTGAACTCGTCACTGAGTTCGCCTTTTGGGCCTTTAACGGTCACTTTGTGGCCGTCAATCTTTACTTCCACTCCCTTTGGCAGGGTAATGGGTAATTTACCAATACGAGACATCCCTTACCTCCTACCAGACTTTACAGAGGACCTCGCCACCAACGCCGATTTTACGGGCCTTGTGACCGGTCATGATCCCTTTAGGGGTGGATAAAATGGAAATGCCAATGCCCGATAGAACCCACGGAATCTCAGTGTGAGATGTGTAGACACGGCAGCCGGGACGGCTGACACGCTGCAGACCACTGATGATGGGACGGCGATGGCGGCGTTCACCAATATACTTCAAGGTTACACGCAGTACTTTGCTGCCTTCAGTTTTTCCATCCACTACTTCAAAGCTCTCCAGGTAACCCTCTTCTTTAAGGATGCGGGCGATTTCCTGCTTGAGTTTGGAGTCAGGCATGCTGGCTACACTATTGCCAGCCATAGCAATGTTGCGGATGCGGGTTAACATATCGGCAATAGGATCTGATAATGTCATAATATTCCTCCAGGTCGAATTACCAAGATGATTTTGTCACACCAGGGATTTTGCCCTGGAGAGCCAATTCGCGGAAACAAATTCGGCAAAGGCCAAATTTACGCATATAACCACGCGGACGACCGCAAACCTTGCAGCGGTTGACAACACGATTAGGATATTTCCTCCGCAACTCGCGGAATGCCATACATTTTTTAGCCATTTGTTTCCTTTCTGAAAGGCATGCGGAACTTCGAAAGCAAAGCACGCGCCTGGTCATCTGTTTCAGCGGTTGTGACGATGCTCACTTCCATGCCACGAACTTTGTCGATCTTGTCATACTGAATTTCAGGGAAGATCAACTGCTCGGTCAAACCAAGGGTGTAATTACCCCGGCCATCGAAGGCTTCTCCGGAAATTCCGCGGAAGTCACGTACACGAGGCAGGGCAATGTTGACCAATCGGTCAAAGAATGCCCACATTTTTTCACCGCGCAGCGTTACTTTGACGCCAATTTGGCGACCTTCGCGCAGCTTGAAGTTGGAGATAGCTTTGCGGGCGGCGATCACAACCGGTTTTTGACCGGTGATGATGGTCAGGTCGTTGACTGCGGCTTCGATGGCCTTGGGATTATCCAAAGCTTCACCGACACCGATGTTGACAACGATCTTGGAGATCTTCGGGGTCTGCATGACATTCTTCAATCCAAGCTCTTTGAAGAGGGCTGGGGCGATTTCTTTATTGTATAGTTCTTGTAGTCTGTTCATTTCTGCTCACTCGCCCTATTTCTCAGACGTTTTCGTCGCAGGTTTGGCAGCGGCTTTTTTAGCAGCTGGCTTGGTTGCGGCCGTCTTGGTTTCGGTCTTCTTAGTTGCAGGCTTCGCAGTTGTAGCCTTCTTAGCAGCTGGCTTGTCCGCGGTTTTCTTAGCTGCGGATTTGGCGGCTGGTTTAGCGGCGGCTTTGGCAGCAGGCTTGGCAGCTGGTTTGGTTGCGGCTTTGGCAGCTGGTTTGGCGGGAGCCTTCTCAGCAGCCGCGGCAACGGCCTTCTTGGCGGGTGCTACAGCTTTCCTGGATTTTGTTTCCAGGTTAGCCTTGGCGGTGCGCCGTGCACTGCGATCCTTGGCAATCTTCTCACCTTTGGCGTCCACAAGCATGACGTTGGAAACGTCGATGGGGGCTTCGAATTCAACGATGCCAGCGGGGAGGGTCTTGCCATCTTCCTGACGTTGTTTTTGGTGCCTTTTGGCCAGGTTTACGCCCTGAACTGTGACACGATTATTCTTGGTGTGAACACGAATGACCTCACCAATCTTATCTTTGTCCATTTCAGCTCCGCGCATAACTCTGACACGGTCACCTTTTTTGATTTTTATACTCATCTTACTCTCCTGCACTCGCTCTACAGAACTTCTGGAGCCAAAGATACAATTTTCATGAACCCTTTTTCGCGCAGTTCACGGGCAACCGGCCCAAAAATACGCGTTCCGCGGGGATTGACACCATCTGTGTCCAGGATGACAACTGCATTGTCATCGAAGCGAATGGTGGATCCATCTGGACGGCGATAAGGGTGGCTTGTGCGGACGATAACGCCCTTCACGATTTCGCTTTTCTTCACAGTAGCCTGTGGTGCAGCTGATTTGACCGTGCAGGTGACGATATCGCCAACGTAGGCGTAATGCCGTCGGGTTCCACCATCAATATGGAAGACCAGGACAATTTTGGCGCCAGTGTTATCGGCAACAGTCAGTCGTGACTCATTCTGGATCATTTCGGCTCTCCTTCAGAGATACTCTCAAGGTCGCCTTCCTTGCGGAATTCAGACTTAAGAACCTTCTCAACAACCCAACGTTTGGTCGCGGAAATGGGAGCGGATTCGACAATGCTTACTTTGTCGCCAACATTGCAGCCGATTTCATCGTGAACCTTGAAAGTCTTGCTGCCATGCACAATCTTATGATAAAGAGGGTGCTGATAGCTATGCGAGACCTCAACGGTCACGGTCTTTTGCATCTTATTGCTTTTGACGGTGCCTACTAAACGACGACGGTTATTCATTTCTTACCTTCCTTTTCCGCTTTGGCGCGTTCAGTCAAAACAGTTTCGAACAACGCGATCTGACGGCGGGTGACTTTAAAGCGGCCGGTATCGGTCAACTGACCGGTAACCACCTGGAATCTGAGGTTCATCAGTTCCTGCCGTGAGTCCAACATTTTCTTCGTAATTTCTTCAGTAGAAAGTGCGCGTACTTCTTTAGCGTTCATTAACCTTCACCTACACCTTCTTTTAATACAATCTTGGTCTTAAGTCCAAGTTTGTACCGGGCGCGCGTGAGAGCAGCTAAAGCCTCGTTATTTTCAGCGCCACCAACTTCAAACAGGATGCGTCCTGGGCGAATAACTGCCACCCAATGGTCCACAGCTCCCTTACCTTTACCCATACGGGTTTCTGCAGCGCGGTGTGTGTATGGCTTGTCCGGGAAAATCCGGGTCCAAACCTTACCACGGCGTTTCATCTCATGCACGATGGCGCGGCGGGCAGCTTCAATCTGGCGTTGGCTAAGGTAGCCGCATTCCAGGGCTTTCAGCCCGTATTCGCCGAAGGCAATCGTCGCACCGCGAAGGGCTTTGCCCTTCATGCGGCCGCGTTGCTGCTTGCGATATTTAACTCTCTTTGGCATCAACATAATCTATACCTCACTCAATTTCTACTCGCTGATATAGACGCCTTCGGTGGCTTCAACCTTTTCTTCAGGTTGAACATTCATCACGATGCCACGATAGACCCATACCTTGATGCCAATTTGTCCGTATGTTGTAGATGCGGCCAATTTGGCAAAATCAATATCTGCGCGCAAAGTCTGCAGCGGAACACGCCCGTCACGCAGGGTAACTCGGCGAGCCATTTCAGCACCAGCCAAACGGCCGGAAACAGAAACTTTGATGCCGCCTGCGCCCTGGCGCAAAGCTTGTTGGATAGCGCGTTTCATCGCGCGTCGATAACTGATACGGCGTTCAAGCTGACCGGCAATATTCTTGGCGACCAGGTAAGCATCAGTATCAGGGTTCTTGATCTCTTTGACTTCGAGGTCGATCTTCTTGCCAGTCAAAGCTTCAAGAGCCGTCCGCAGAACTTTTACGCTCTCGCCTTTGCGGCCAATCAGGATACCTGGTTTGGCGGTGTGCAGGGAGACTTTTACCTTACCGGGGTAGCGTTCAACTTCGATCGTTGAAACACCGGCGCGTTCTGCTTCTTTTAGCACCAATTCGCGGATTTTAATGTCCTGGTGCAGTTGTTCGGTGTAATCTTTGCCTTCAGCATACCAGCGGCCAAGCCACGGTTTGTTGATGCCCAGACGGAAACCAATAGGATGTACTTTACGACCCATAATTATTCCTTGCCTCTCTACTCGATCTCGCGCAACACAACGGTGATTTCAGAGCTTCTCCTCAATTGAGGCTTGAAGCGACCGCGGGCACCAAAAGTGCGCCATTTGCGGGTTGGGCCTTCATTGGCGTAAATTTTGTGAACCACCAGTTCATCACGGCCAACACCAAAGTTTTCTTCAGCGTTTGCCATGGCAGAGGCGATCAACTTGCGCACATCAACAGCCACAAAGTTGGGTGTGAGATTGAGAATATTGAGGGCGTCCACAACCTTTTTGCCGCGGACGAGATCAACGACCAGGCGTGCTTTTTGGGCGGATGTGCCACACTTGCTGAGTTTAGCAGTAATTTCGTGTGCCATACGCTACCTCACTTAGCCGCTTTCTCGGACACGTGTCCACGGAACCAACGGGTGGGAGCAAATTCACCAAGGCGATGGCCAACCATATTTTCAGTCACATAGATCGGAACATGGCGTCGGCCGTCGTGTACAGCAATAGTATGACCCACCATCTGGGGGAAGATAGTGCTGGCACGACTCCAGGTGCGGAGAACTTTCTTCTCGCCCTTGGTGTTCATATCTTCTATTCTCTTCAAAAGTTTCGGGTCGATGAATGGCCCTTTTTTCAATGATCGCGACATTTCTTACGTCCTTTTCTTTCCCTTAGCGCTTAGCCTTGGAGCGATGGCGAATGATCATATTGTTTGAGCGCTTATTGCGGCGGGTCTTGTAACCCAGCGCTGGTCTGCCCCATGGGGTCTTGGGACCAGGCATACCAATGGATGTGCGGCCTTCGCCACCTCCATGGGGATGATCTCGCGGGCTCATAGCGCTACCACGAACCTCAGGGCGTAAACCCATATGGCGGGCACGGCCTGCCTTACCAAGCTTCACGTTGGAGTGATCCACATTGCCAACCTGTCCGATGGAGGCTGTGCATTCCTGCAGAACCAAACGGACTTCGCCAGAGGGCATACGCACCTGGGCGTATTTGCCTTCTTTAGCCAGCAGTTGGGCGGAAGAACCTGCCGAGCGGCAGATCTGTGCACCCTTGCCGGGAAGCAATTCAATAGCATGGATCGTTGTACCGACTGGAATGTTCGCCAGAGGCAAGTTGTTGCCGGGGCGGATTTCAGCGGTGGCTCCGGAAAGAAGGCTATCACCTACTTTAACTCCAACAGGAGCAATGATGTAGCGTTTCTCACCATCGGCATAAACAAGGAGGGCTAAACGCGCTGTGCGGTTCGGATCGTATTCAATCGCGGATACTTTGGCAGGAATGCCAAACTTATTGCGGAGGAAGTCGATCATACGGATTTGGCGCTTGACACCAGATCCGCGATGGCGCACGGTGATGCGTCCTGTAGAGTTGCGGCCAGCGAACATGGTTTTGGCCATGATCAGGCTGCGCTCAGGGCGGTCCTTGGTTATTTCTTCAAACGTATAGCTAGTCTTATGGCGTTGGCCATTAGTTTTTGCTTTATATAATTTGACGGCCATTATCCAACTCCTTCGAAGATCGGAATGGTTTGCCCTTCCTTCAACGTCACAATGGCTTTTTTGACGCCAGGCTTTCTGATCGATAAGCGGTGGGTCTTGCTGCTTTTTGTCGATTTGGCAGGAAGATTGACAATATTGACGCGCACTACATCCACATCAAACGCGGTCTCAACAGCGGTCTTTACATTTTCGCGGTTCGCATCAGACACGACTTCGAAAACGTATTGGCGCAGTTTACTGGCCTGGTAGTTTGACTTTTCAGTAACCACGGGACGGCGCAGGACTTCAAAAATTGAGCTTTTCATTCTGCTTTACCTTCCTATCCCAAAATGGTCTTGAGCACGTTGAGTGAGTCAAGCGGGATAATGACTTTTTCTGAGCGCAGCAGGTCGCGGATGTTGACATAGCTCGCGAAGAGCAATTGACCCTTGACCAGGTTGCGGCCGCTCTTGATAACGTTGGCATTGGCTTCGCCTTTGTCCGCTACCAGGATTAGCGTTTGACCTTCACCAGCCAGGGTCTTGACGACCTTGGCAAGGTCAGCTGTTTTAGGCTGGCTCATATTGAGGTCTTTGACGAAGACCAATTGTTGGTCCGCGGCTTTGACAGTCAATGCGGAGCGCAGGGCTGCATGGCGCATTTTCTTGGGCATGTCCAGGGAGTGATCCCGGGGCTTTGGGGTAAAGATACGTCCACCACCTACCCATTGAGCGGAAATACGTGAACCCTGACGGGCGCGGCCAGTACCTTTTTGGTTCCATGGTTTTGCTCCGCCGCCGGCAACTTCAGCTCGACGCTGCGTGCTGTGGGTACCCAGGCGGGCGTTGGCCATCTGGCGTTGGTAAGCCTGATGCATCAGATCGATATTGACTTTGGCGCCGAAGATTTCGTCGGGCAAGTCAATTGTCTCTGCTTTTTCACCGTTTAAGTTAAAAACATCTGTTTTCATGCTATTCTCCATTCACCCAAGCATTACTGCTTGCGGGCCTCTTTGATGACCACTGTGCCACCCTTGGGGCCTGGAACGGGACCGTTAACCGCGATCAAATTGCGTTCAGCATCCACCATTGCAACACGCATATGGGAAGAAGTGACCCGAGCATTGCCCATACGCCCAGCCATCTTCTTGCCTTTGTATACACGACCAGGGGTCGTGGTGGAACCATTTGAACCAGCATGGCGCTGGCGATCGGACTGGCCGTGGGTTCGTTGAGTACCGTGGAAACCATGCCGTTTCATGACGCCGGCCAAGCCTTTGCCTTTAGTAATGCCTACGATGTCAACGAATTCGTCTGCCGCGAAGAGGTTTGCTTTCAGCTCATCGCCTGCTTTAATATCGTCAACTTTTTTGGTGCGGAATTCGCGTAGTACGCGAACTGGGGGGAGGTTGTTGGCCTTTAGATGGCCAAGTTCTGCCTGGGTAATGCGGTTTGGTTTCACTTCGCCAAACGCCAATTGGACAGCATTGTATCCGTCCGATTTGTCCGTCTTGACCTGGGAAACAAAACATGGCCCAGCTTCGAGCAAAGTCACCGGAATTGCGGCACCGTTGCTGTCGAAGATCTGGGTCATCCCGATCTTTCTTCCAATAAGCCCTTTAAACATACTATTCTCCTGTTTTTAGAATTACTCTTGCGAGACTGTCAGCATTGGGCAAGCTGCATCATCTCCGCACAATTCAGTCAATGTTCCCTGTGTAGCTTACTGCCCACGCGGTACCATTCTTAAATTGTCAAATACACATAAAACTAGCCCTCTAAGAGGGCGAACTTCAAATATATCATCACTCCCGATTCATTGCAAGGGGATTCAGACGATTTCTTGACTTGTTCTTTCAGTTGCCTGACTTCACAACCAAGCGACTATTTTATCAGAGAATCCGTTACTTTTGGATTGCGATTTTCCTGAAAACTGGAAGGTCCCGTCAGTAAATTTCATCATCTTTTATCCAAGTTCACCCCAGTCTCCCCATTCTTATTCGTTCCACCTGTGCCTGCCTAAATGCTCTTGAAGTCCTCGGCTCAGGCTCTTCTCCTATCATTTTTTTGTGCCGATCTCTTGTTGATGTTCGTGCCGGACGCTTTTTTGTTCGTGCCGCCTGTGCCCACCGCCTGTGCCCGCCAATATATGAACGGGTATGAGACGGATGGGTAGTCTCCAGATACCCGTCCACTGCGTGACGAGCTCAGGCCGAGCACGTGGGTCTGACCGTAGGTCTCCATTATCGTTCTTGTTCGTGCCGGTCTCCTAACCGAGCACGTTGGTTTGACCATAGGTCTCCACAAGTAAATTGGACATGGACACAATCAAAAAAATTACAGATTGCCTCGTTGCTGCGCTTCTCGCAATGACGGATCGGCCGAGTACAGGCTGAAGGTCTTCAACACTTCGATTTGCTCCAGCAGATACCGCGCATTGCACACAAATCCTGAGACCAAAAATCAAACTCGCGCACGGTGTGGACACTGGCGCAATCAGAATCAATCTTAGTTCGTGCCGTCGTTGCCCACCGCCTGTGCCCGCCATTATATGAACGGGTATGAGACCGATGGGTAGTCTCCAGATACCCGTCCACTAAGTGGCGAGCACAGGCCGAGCACGTGGGTCTGACCATAGGTCTCCATTATCGTTCTTGTTCGTGCCGGTCTCCTGACCGAGCACGTGGGTTTGACCGCAGGTCTCAATTATTTTTCTTCATGCCGATATCTTGACTCTGTTCGTGCCGGACGCTTTTTCGTTCTTGCCAGTCTCCAGATACCCGTCCACTGCGTGGCGAGCTCAGGCCGGGCACGTGATCTTGACCCAGGGTCTCCATTACATGGGTGGCAAAGCCATGCCATAAAAGCAGTAGATTGGGAGGAACAACACAGAAAAATATTTATCATTCACTTTTGCGAACCGTAACCCAATATCACTATTCTGTCGGGTTGCGGTCCGGAAATTGGCCACGATTCCAACCATTATTATCCCTACACACCGACCAACCGTTCCACGTAGGGTGTGGTTGACCTGCTTTTGGTCAACCCACCAAATTAATTTAATGTATTGTAGATTGGGCATCAACAAATGCATCGTTCGATG
>DATIUL010000354.1:0-5592 GCA_035466865.1 Anaerolineaceae bacterium
GGCAAGGTGCAGGTGGGAATCAACCAGACCTGGAAGCACCGTACCACCTTGAAGGTCGATTTCGTGCGCGGAACTGGAAATCCCCCGCAGTTCAGACAGCGGGGCAATGCGGCGGATGGTTGGGCCCTCAATTAAGATGGAATGGCCGGCAAGAATGCGACCCTGACCCTGGTAAATGCGACCGTTGGTAATGATGGTTTGATTAGGCATGAAAATCAAGCAAATCCAAAATGTTGTTCAGTTCCTCGTCGGAGAAAAAATAAATTGTCAGATTGCCGCCCTTGGGTCCTTTTTGCAGGTTCACCTTGGTATTGAAGTGCCGGCGCAGGCGGTTTTCCAGGTCTTTATCCAGTGCGTTTGGGGCGGGTTTGGGTTTCTGTGTTGCAGGGGTGCCGTTTAATTTTGTTACCAATTGTTCTGTCTGACGAACGTTTAAACCCAATTTTTGGATTATCTCGTAAGCATGTTCCATTGCCTTGGGGTTTGCAAGCCCTAACAGAGCCCGCGCATGACCTTCGGTGAGACGCTTTTGGCTAATGCCATTTTGAATGTCCTCTGGTAAATTGAGTAACCGCAGGCTATTGGTGACTGTTACACGGTTTTTACCAACCCGTTTGGCGATCTCTTCGTGGGTGAGTGAGAACTCTTCAAGCAAGGCCTGGTAGGCTTGAGCACGTTCAAGTGGGTCCAGATCCTCGCGCTGAACATTTTCTATGATGGCTAATTCAAGTTGTTCCTGTTCTGTACTTGAACGGATTATGGCGGGGACTTCTGTTAAGCCGGCAAGCTTTGCTGCCCGCAGGCGACGTTCACCGGCAATGAGGGTGTAAACCCCCTCGTCCAAGCCCAACACAACAATTAATGGCGAGATAATTCCGTGCTCAAGAATTGAAGCAGACAGGTCCTCGAGAGCGGTTATATCAAAATTGGAGCGGGGTTGGTGTGGATTGGGTTTGATTTTCCCAACTGGAATCAAAGAAACCTGTTCACTCAATTTCTGGGAATCAACGGCAGGTTTGTCCCAATTCCCAGGAATGAGTGCTTCCAACCCTTTACCTAATCCGGATTTTTTTACCATATCACTCCTTGTTAGGGTCAAAAGCTACCCCATCAGCGGTTAAAATTTCAATTGCCAGAGCTTTATAAGCCTTACCACCGCTTGATTCAGGCGCGTAGATCGAGATTGGCATCCCAAAAGAGGGTGCTTCCGCAAGCCGAATGCTGCGAGGAATAAAAGTGGCAAACACTTTTTGAGGGAAGAACTTATGCACTTCCTGCATAACGTCGTTAGATAGATTGGTTCGTCCATCAAACATGGTCAGCAGTACTCCGCGGATTTCCAAGCTTGGTGCCAGACTTTCCCGAATTCGGCTGAGGGTCTGTGTTAGTTGGCCAAGACCTTCAAGTGCCAGGTATTCCGTTTGAACGGGAATAATGACGCCATCATTAGCAGCAATAAGCCCGTTTAAGGTAAGAAGCCCAAGCGAAGGCGGGCAATCAATCAAAATGTAATCGTACTTGCCTTCGAGTTCAGCAACGACTTCTTTGAGCTTTGTTTCTCGATGCTCTACGTCGATCAGTTCAATTTCTGCCCCAGCTAAGTTTGGGGTTGAGGGTAGCATGGATAAGGCAAAACGGGAATTATGTAAAATCGCTTCCCGTGGTTTGAGACTATTAATTAGAACTTCGTAAGTTCCCTGGCTAAGTGAATTTTTATCAATACCAAGACAGGAAGTGGCATTTGCCTGCGGATCCAAATCGATAAGTAGCACACGTTGGCCAAAGAAACCAAGGTAAGCACCAAGGTTGATGCTGGTTGTCGTTTTTCCAACACCACCTTTTTGGTTGACGATGGTGTAAGTTTTAGTCATTGAATCCTACCTTGATACCATATTTTGCCGCAATTGAGCGTACTTCTTCCTCGGTGGGAATGGATGCAAAGCCCTTCCGTGTGACAGAACAAGCAGCCAATTCCACGGCGAATGGGGTCGCTGCAAACGGATCGTGCGTCTGAGCATAAGCATGGAAGAAACAGGCGGAAAAGACATCTCCAGCGCCAGTATCTTCAACGAGGTCTTTGATGGGGGCATGGAAATCATGTGCCTCATTCCCAATGTAAACAGTTGCACCTTTTTTGTTTCGAGTGATGACCAGAATTTTACTTACTGAACGCCAGAAACCAACTTTGGCTGGGTCCGAGCCTAAATCTTCTAAGCTTAAGACGGTTGCGTCAGCGCGTTTCAACAAGTCTTCGTCATATTGCCAATTAATTGGATGCACTTTTCCATCCGTATCGAATCCGCGCAACCAACCCTGGGGGGTAATTCCAAGGAAAGCATTTGGAAAGGCCGTGAAAATCTGGGGGTCGATTTCGTCCGCAATCGGGCCAAGCTGAACCAAAGGAGCGCTGGTCCATTCAGAAGGGATCGAAGAAGCAGTGATAGGCTCAGCGCGGTCAAACATGTACTGCACCCGCCCTTGAGGTGTGGAAATGTTTTTGTAAGTGGTGGTGTGCTTTGACGGCAGAACACTCAGATTAATACCCGAAAGTGGTGAGAAATCGATATCAGGAGAACAACTGGTGAGCAACGAAACCCGGTTACCGAGAGCCAAAGCTGTCAGCCCGGCATAGGTGACTGTGCCACCCATCTTTGTGCCGCCCTGATCGAGTAGATCGGTGGTCAGGTGACCAATAATGAGGTACTGGTATTGGGAATTTTGTGGAATCAATGTCATTTTAAAATTGCTTGCTCCGGAAGGAAAATTATAGCATGGAGTAAGCGCTCAGCACCGTCATGGGAATCTATAGATACTATAACTTTGGTTGGAGTACATCTTTTGGAAAGAAGATGATTTCTCGTTGGGAAGCACGAGGTATCTACAATCCCTATCCTGTGCAATCCGCAAAAAGTCGGCATCAGAGAGGCTAAGGTATGCTTTTTTGGCGTTAGCCAGGGTATGGTTGTAATTTCCGTCTAATTGGTCTAGCACCCCGGGAGCAATCATAGAAAAGCGTTCAATAAACCCATCGGTATATTCCGGGTTGAGATGCAGAACTTCAATCTCAGGAATTGTAGCCAGCGTCGCTCTCTCAGAGAATACCCGCCAATCTGCTTCGTATTGCCAGTATTCATAGGGAGGGGTGATAAAACGGCCATCCTGAGGAGTGTTCTGTTTTGCCCATAGCTGCACGTCTGTCCAATCTGATTTGGGTCCAAAGATATGGAAGCCTGGCGCTAGATAGCGACCTTGAGCAGCAAAGATTATTTGGCCAAAAATAATGATTACAAGCAATGGAAGAATGATGATTCGGAGCAACTTTTGTTTCGTGAATCCTAAAATCCAATAGAAAAACAAAGGAATGACAGGGATAACCGTAAAAATCAAAGCTAGACCAAGGATCCAGGCTTTGATGGGCTCGGAGATTTCTTTCAGAATCTTTTGGGCAAAGAGTCCGGCGGCGTAAAGATACGCAAAAATTAATAGGAAAACCCCCACTCGGATGAGTTGAAGTTGGACAAGAAAGGTCACGGGTAACCAATAACTTGCGATTGAACCAATGGCGATTAACAGAATTGAAGCCAGGACAAAATGGCGGATTATTTGGTCATCCGGGTTGTCAGATCGTTGTTTCAGAGAGAGGGATATGAGAACCAGACAAGCAATACCCTGAAGAGTTCCCAACCAAACATAAGGTTGAGACCCTACTGGGTAATATACGTTATAACCCATCGACATCGATTCGAGATAGACCATTGTAGGTCTTAAGGTAAGGTCAAAACCCTGTGAAACACCGTTTTTGCGAATGAAGAGAGGCAACACAATAAGGGCAAAGGCTAAAATGGCCGGTATCAGCTTTTTCCATGGCAGGTGCTTAATGGAGAAGAGCAGATCAAACCCAAACATAGCCATTACAAAACCAGCATAGACGAGGTTGATATTGAACATCAATCCAACCAGGATGAAGGCCGGCAGATATCGCTTGCTGAGATAAAGCAGGATGGCAAAAAGCAGAAATGGGATTGTGAATGTGCGATTTAGCAAACTAAATTCGATAATTTGGAATCCCGGAAATCCCAAATGAGGGATAACGAGAGCAAAACTTAGTAAAACATTGGCGAGCGGATTGTGGAATAAACGCTCGCATAATTCCCAAAGTGCCCAAAATGTAAGCCAGGTGATAAGGATGTGGATGACGAACATGGCAGGTTCAAGCAAGCCAGCCTTGTAAAAGGGCATCAGCAGGTACCAGAAAAAGGAGAAATAGTATTGGCGTAGACCAACAAAAGGATCTCCAGGATAGAGGTTTGGGTTCATCCATGATTTGAGGAAAGGAATGTGAAAAACCTGGTCGAAAGTGCCGAAATGGTAGCCATTAATGAAAACGGTCAGGAGGGTCAGGCCAAAGAAAATGAGAAGCCGCTTCCAGAGCGACTTATTTAAAATGTCAATCCATTGAGGAATTCGAAGCATGAGCAGATTTTAGCACAAGGGCTGTGCGCTCTACGAAGGGTAGGACAGACGGAAACGACCTTCCCAATCAATAGTAAGATATTAGTGCAAGAGGAAAAATGGAAAGAGATCTTATCACCTATCGCAAAGCCCTTGAAGATTTTAAACGCGCCAGAGGTAAGGCTGCCATGCAACGTTTTTGGGCAGGCGTGCGCGGTGAATCACTGGACCTCCTGCAATTCGATGAAATTTCAGCCAAGCTGCATGCAGTTAATAAGTCCAGCAAAGTGCTGGAAATTGTCCCTTTGAATAAAATAATCGGCAGTGTGGGCAGAACCTCCGATTTTGACCGCAATTTTCTCCCCTTGAGTGACGCAGATCAACATCGCTGGGCGAATGTGAAAACCCACATGATTAGCCCCGTTTCAAAGGGTCTGCCGCCAGTGGACCTCTACAAAATTGGGGATGCCTATTTTGTGCTGGACGGGAATCACCGTGTTTCCGTGGCCAAGCAAGCCGGTTTTGTGGATATTGAAGCTTACGTTACTGAAATCCGAACCAAAGTTCCTATTGACAGCAACGTTTCGGCTGAGGAGCTCATCCGTAAAGCAGCTTATGCCGACTTTTTGGAAGCTACTCGATTGGACGAATATATTCCTGGAGTAGATTTTATCCTCAATAGAATCAGCTATTATGAACTCCTAAAGGAGCACATAGCTGTTCACCGTTACTACATGGGGCTGGAAACCGGGACTCCAATTGATGAAAAACAAGCCGCTCTCCATTGGTACGACCATGTCTACTTGCCGGTAGTCGCGGTCATTAGCCAAGCCGGATTGCAGAGTGTCATGAAGGATTTCACCTTGACTGACTTGTACCTCTGGGTGCTTGATCAGCAAACGCATCTGCAGGAATCCCTTGCCATGCCCATATCCACCGAAAATGCCCTTGAATATAGCATTTCTATGGACGGTAAAACGCTGCGGCCTGCTGCAGAAAAACTTGGACAAGTTGTTGATAAAACGCTTCAGGATGCTGGGATTGACAAACAAGAAGTGCCTTTGCAGGAGTGTATGTTCCGCGACATTCTTGTGGGCTTAAGTGATGCCGATGAAAATTTAGATGCGGTTTGGGAAGCTA
>DATIUL010000355.1:0-8856 GCA_035466865.1 Anaerolineaceae bacterium
AGCATGTGGAAAGGCACAATTTCAGCCCCACCGACAATAAGAATCGCGCCAATCATTTCACCTTTGAGACCCAATTTTTTGTCCAAGCTGATCAAGGCTTGTTTCATTCCTGCAGCATCAACATTCCCGAGTGGGGTGAGACCGATTTGTTGGCAAATGGCTGCATCATCAGGCACATAGACTACTGAATTCCAACCCGGTAAAGCCATAATCTTCTGAGTGAGTGTCTTCATGGCATCGATTACGACTGTGGCGGTGTTATCACCATATTTTGCAGCCAGTTTACTGCGTGATGTGAATAAGACGTAATTTGGATAACGTCCATCTGCAGTAGTAATTTCATCTTTGCGAATATGCTTGGCAATGTGGTCAAACTCTTTTTGAATTTGTGTGAGTGTTTGTACTGTCTCCTGACCAAAAGTGGCAGGAGCCTTATCACTAATCACTCGCACCGGGTTTTGTTTGGAGGGATGCGTGCGCACATATTGCTCGGAAGGAATTTCAGAGTAATCTACATCTGGATTGTTGACGTAATCAGGAATTTTGGTTGCAAGTTTTATCTTATGGATTGATTTTTCAGGAGCGGCAACTATGGGGGTAGGGCTCACACCAGCCCCCAGCCTGTTGAGGCCGAGTTCTCCCGCAATCGAGGCAGGAACTGGCAAATCCATAACCACGCGTAGATCTTCTGGCCAGAGCGGTCTGAAGTTATGTTTGGGTCCAAGGATGCGAGTGATAACCTGTCCGGAAGTGTCATGGGCGGCGCACCAGTGCATTTTTTCGACACCTGCAGAATCTTTTTCCTGTTGCATGTCGGAGAGCGCAGAAAGCACTTTTATCTGCAGACAATCTGGCCATTTTGAAAGATAGATTCCGGAAAGCGTGGAAAGTAAAGTTTGATTGCCTGATTTATAGACAAGTTGCATGTGCAGAATGGCAGGCAGAGGATTTTCGGGCTTATGGGCTAAAGCTGCCAAAACTTCCTTTTCTGCGGTTGCTTTATCCCCTGAGGCTAAGGCTTGGCGGGCAGAAAGCATGGGTTTTAGCCATTTTGGAGGTTTGAATGCAACCGTCGTGTCGTTAGTTAGATAACTAAGACTGGCTTTGGTTTCAATAGCCTCATTTGAATTTCCGAGCAATTGGGTATACAAACGGGTGGCTTCAACAAATTCAGGGTCAAGCCGACAGAGTTTGGCTAGATTGGACTTTGCCAAATCTTTGTCTCCCAACTCAGCCAGAATGGAAGCGTAAACAAAATTAACCAGTAGATCACCAGGGTAATTGGCGAGCCAAAGTAAGCAAGCTTGCCTGGCAAAAGACAATTCCTTCTTGCGCAGGGCTGTCTGAAGCAGGGTCAACAATTTATCCCTGCGGATGGTTGGAATCACGTTGTTGTTAGAAGCTGATGCACTCATTTGCGTTTAGTACTCTCCTGCATATTGCTTACCAGATTTATCGCCATAACAGCTGCCAATTGGCCTTTCAGGTTCAGATCAGAAGGAAACTTTTGGATGGCTTCCTTCAGGATGAGCTCGGCTTTGCTGTAATCCTTCTTTTCCCGGTATACCGAAGCTGCCAGGTGATATGGTTTCGGATCGGTATCTGAGATTACAAGTGCTTTTTCGTAATAAGCAATGGCTTTTTCGAGATCTCTATTTTCCTGGTAAATCTGACCTAGCCCTATAAGAGCATCAATCATGCCAGGTTCAAATGCAATCGCTTCAGAGAAATACTTGATGGCACCTTCCAAATTTTTTGTGGCCGCATAAGCTTTACCAAGCAACAGCATGGTTTCGGGGTCAGTAGGGTTTAGGTACAGGCACTTTTGCAGTGTCTCCACTGCTTGGTTGGCGTAACCAGCTTCAATCTGAAATTTTGCATGATTCTTTTGTACTCGAGTGTCATCAGGAAATTCCCGCAGCAATTTTTCAGAAAAAATCAATGCATTTTTCTTATTGGAAAGCGCCTCAATTTCACTGGCAGCCAATTCAAAGGGAATGACGTCTTTCACTCGCGAACGAGCCCGGGTAATCAAATGCTGAGCTTCTTCGAAAACTCTACGCTTCATATAGATTTTTACTTTTACTAACATCGCTGGCGAGTTATTTTCAGAATCCACGAGAAGGCGATTGGCTTCGTCGATCGCAGCCTGGAAATCTCCCATATCAAAGTAGAGTTGGGTAAGCTTTTCACGGTAACGGAATGTTGTAGGTTCCAGTATGGCAGCCTTTTGCAGGCTGGCAACAGCTGGTGCGAATTGTCCCATATGTTGATTAATGAGCGCCAAGTTTTCAAGGGCTTTAGCGTTATTGGGAAAACGCTTTACAGCTTTAGCAAAATATTCTTTAGCCCCTTCAAAATCTTGTTCATCAACCTTGATGTTCCCCAATATTTGCCAGTAATCAGCATTTTCAGGGTCGAATTGGATGGCCTTTTCAAGGTGGCTGGCAGCCTCTGTGAAGTTTTTAAGACTTTCAAGGTGAATGCCCGCCTGCGCGTGCCAATCTGGTTCGTCAGGCCAAAATGAGAGGGCGGCCTCGAGGTGAGTTAAGGACTGTTTTGGATCATCCAGGCATGCGTAAGCTGCCAAAGCGTGGGCTAGCGGATCTGAGCTTTGATTTTGAATGAGCGCCGAGGCAGTTTTGTAGGCCAAAGAAGATTTGTTTCTCAAAAGCTGAAGTCCGAACTGGAGCTGCACCAGGGGAGATTCCGGAAAAGATTTAGCAATTTGCTCGGAAATTTCAGCATTTTGGCTGATCGAGAGGGCAGTAGCCGCCTGGCGGGGTAAATTTATCAAGGAGAGTAAACCACTGGTCCGCTGCCAGCTGCCTTTGACAACAGCTTGGCTAAGCCTGAGAACTGGACTGATGATCTCCCCTGGCAGGTATTTACCGGCAAGACTTAATTGAGTGTTAATGGTCGCCTCGTCAGTCGAGTCAGCGAACATGTCATCGGGTAAATGAGTGCAAACATGCAAGGCACGCATATTACGCCTGGCAACCATCTTTTCGGATAGGTAATTCATAATAACCAGGTTAATCACCGGAAATTTGGGTGATTTGTCAAGCACAAGCCTGAAGGCAGAATCAGCATTATTCCAATCTTCCGAGAACCAGGCTCGAATCCCTTCAAGCGCTTTATGCCAGGCAAAGGAAGAATCTTTTGCCAAGTGAAAAACAGGTTTACCAACTAAATCTGTACCTGATATTTCTTCCGGCAGAGCAAGTTCTGGTAAAGACCAATTCTGGACGAAAGAACGCACCCAGAACAATGTCATTAGGTCAGAGTTCTGTTCGGCGGAAAGTGGCCTCTCATTGGCCAATTTATGCAGGCTGTCAAAAGTCTTGAAATCCGCAGCTTCAAGTGCAAGTTCCAACATCAATAAATAGGATTCAGGAGCAATTTGATTAATCTTCCAGGCTTCGGATGCACTGCGCCTTGCTGCTTCAAGGTTACCAAGGCTCTGTTCAAAACGCGCAAGCCGATAGTAATAACCCCAAGTTGAAAGATAATTTTCATTTTCCTGGGGACTTAATTCCTTGTTGTTCTCTGGAGGAGCGATAGCGAGCAAACTTTCACGAGCATGTTCCACCTTATTCTGCAGCGTGTTCAGATCGGTAACTGCCAGTGTGCAAGCTGCTTTATCAACTTCTTGAAACTTGAAACTCTCTACCAAAAGACTCGCCTTTTCAATTGCACCCAACTTGAGGAAAGCGTAGAAATATTGGAGGAAATCCTCAACAGTAAAGGAATCCACAAAAGTGCCGCTTCCCCGATCAAGAAATCCAGAAGCCACCTCAAATTCACCAATGTGCTGGTAGGTCTCGGAAATTTCAAACAAGTCTTGAGCTGTAAGGTTTTCTTCTAAGGCAAGTTTCTCGAGAGTCTCTTCCGAACTGGCTTTATCACTCTTGGCGGCAAATTGATTGGCCAATGCCAGATGCAAAGCAACATCGTGAGGATTAAGCTTCAGCCCATCAAAGATTACCTGGATATTTTCATCAAATTCGGAGTATCTTGGCGGAAAAGCGCAGAACCAGGTAATGAGCGCTGGATCATTCAAACCTAAGTTCACGGCCTTTTGGGCTACTTGTACGGACTCTTCCGTTTGTCCGTTTTTCAGTAGTAATTCCGCATATGTCCTTAGCAGATTCGGATTATCCGGTTGGTCGGCGAGAGCCATAAGTGTGGAGTCAAGATCGGCATTAGTAAAAGGGCTTACGGTTTGGGTTTTGGCCAATGAAGGCCAGGGGTTCATTTGCCTGAAGTTTTTAATTGAAGCCAGTTGCCTGGAAGCGATGGCAGATTCTTCAGGCGCAATATATTTAAGACTTTCAGCTTGGTCAGAAAGATGACGAGTAAAGAGTACCTGTAAGGCATCTGAAGCTTGCGACATCAGGATCCCAGCTTCTGCGCCTTTGCCCGCTAAAGCAAATAAACGGGTTTCCATTCTGAGCTTCTCTGCTATTTCTGGAAGCTTAGAAACAGGGATTTGGGCGAAATCCAGAGGTCTATCAGGAATCTGATGACCGACCAGAAAGGAATTGGCCAAATTGCGGATGATCTCATCAGGTTCGTAATCCTTCAAGGCCTCGAGGCCTGCAACTTGCGTTTCCAGCGGTTTCAATTCAAATAAGGCGCGTAAATACTCCAGGCGGTGCGCGAATGGCATTGCGGTCGCCTCGTTGGCGTGCACAACCAGGCGTGTCACGGGTTTTGCTTTATCCAAGCTTGTTTCCTGGAGGAGCGTATCCACAAACTGATCAAAATCTGGGACAATCCGGCTGAGGATAAGTGCAGGGGTCTCCCAATAGGAGAGGCTGCCTTCTATACCAAACATGAACTGCGAAACTTCTGCCCAGGTTTCGTTTTTTTGTCGGTAATCCCTGAGAAGCAAAGCTAAGAGAACGGCATCCTTGAGATGCTCCAGACCTTGCTGAAAGATCTCGCTAGTCTGTAGAACTTTTGTTGCTGCTGTTAAATATTCTGGAGCGACTCTATTGGCTAAATCCCGCAGGTTTGTTTTTACCAATGACGGGTCAAGACTCATCAGGGCATAGAGACCAGGCTGCCAGAATCGCAATTTTTCAGCAGCTATGCTTTGCCACGCCGTGAGCGACTGGGCATCCAGCGACGAAGCAATTAGAGGATCTTTTTGAAATGCGGAGAAAATTTGGTGGGAAAGTTCTGAATCAAATGAAGCAGGCAAATATTCGATAAATTCGGATTCGCGCATGCCTCTCCTATTTCCAGATTATGGCAAAACGATACTTCCAAGCAGGGGTTTCAAGATGTAGTAGCCACCACCAATAAGGACCAGGCTTAGGAAAACAAGAAAAATGCCAATACCAGAGTTGGATCTTGCAAGGTCATTGAGTGATCCAATTAGAAGCGAAGCGTTTCCTACCAATCCCGATACACCTTCGGTAAGGCCTTTTTGAGCAAGCTTGGTTGTTTGGTCAGCAATAGATTGGATGTTGCGGCTCATTGTCTGGCGGGCAAGGATGACGATGCTGAGGATCAGGCAAAAAATGCCCAAACCAAATAGCACAATTGAAATCGTTATCACTAATTCGTTCGGGTTCGTCATAGGTATTCCTCCGCGCCGTCCAATCTTCAATAATTAATGTGCAAGAATCCTGCCAAAGATATCTTATTCAACCTGTCCCGCACTGATCTCAAGAGGCAAATGGCTGAGGTCAATTGAGTCGGTATCGCAGAATAATACTGCGCGCTCAATAATATTGCTCAGCTCCCGAATGTTTCCTGGCCAGGGATACTTCATTAACGCTTTAAGGGCTCGGGGAGTAATGCTGGTGATATTGGCACCCTGGGCCGCGTTGAACTTTTGAACCATGAAACCGACTAATTCTGGAATATCAACACGCCTCTGTGCAAGTGTGGGCAGGGCTAAGTCCACCACTTTAAGCCGATAATAAAGATCATCTCTAAATTGGTGCTCAGCGATCATCTCTGTTAATTTGCGGTTAGAGGCAGCGATAATCTGTACATCCACCTTGATAGGGGTAGTTCCGCCAACTCTTCTGAAAGAACGTTCCTCAATCACTCGCAACAGTTTGGATTGCATTTCCATCGGTAAGGAAGAAATTTCATCCAAGAACAAAATACCGCCATCGGCAATTTCCATCAGACCATTCTTGCGTTTGATGGCACCCGTGAACGCACCGGCTTCATGACCGAAAAGCTCAGACTCGAACATGGTAGGTTGGATGGCCGGGCAATTGATATCGATAAACGGCTTCCCTGCGCGCGGGCCAATCTTATGCACATAATTGGCCAAAACTTCCTTGCCAGTTCCCGTTGGACCTGTGATTAATACCGAAACAGATGCATCCGCGGCTTTCTTTGCCAGCTTAACCAATGAAGCCATTTCAGGCGTTTTACCAATGATGAAGGCATCCAAGCCGCCGGTTTGAACAGTACGCAGGTGATTGAGCTCTTTGCGCATGGAAATAATTTCTTCTGCTTTCTTGACTGATTTCTCCAGTTCAAGCAGGTCGAGGGGTTTTTGGATGAAGTCGTGAGCGCCTGCCTTCATGGCTTCGACGGCCATGCTGATATCGCCATGGGCTGTCATGACGATGACCTCCGGACGTTCAGGTTGGCGGATAGTCTGTTGCAGCAGATTCGGCCCGTAGCCATCCGGAAGTAATACGTCCAAAAGTAAAATGTCAGGAGCGTTTTTATCGAGCTGTTTCTGGCCTTCTGCCAGGGTTCCAGCTTCCATTACCTCATAGCCTTTTGACCTTAAAAATTGAGAAACCACCATGCGTGCGGTTTCTTCATCGTCTACAACCAGTATTGTCGCTGTCATTAATTAACCTTGTCTGCTTTTGGAAGGGTCACATGGAAAAGAGTGCCCCCTGGAAAGCTTTCTACAAATATGTTGCCTTTATGCGCAGAAATGATGCGCTTTGATATTGCTAATCCAAGCCCTGTGCCTGAACTCTTGGAAGTTACAAATGGCTCAAAAATGTGAGCTCGCATCTCGTCAGGAATGCCTGGGCCGGAATCCGCGACAATTATCTCATACTGATCTTGATTCTGATCATTTTCAAGGGGGTGAACCTTGACGCTGAGGATTCCACCTGAATCTTCCATTGCCTGAATTGAATTGCTGATCAAATTCAAAAAAACTTGTTCCAGGCGGAGGAAGTCACCCTGAACGAGGGGTCGTTCCGGAATAGCTTCAAAATTCGCCTTGATGTTGAGGCGAACAAGACGCGGCGACCAGCGGTCGATGATTGAGCGCAATAGTGCCGCCAGATCCACTGGTCCGAGATGGTATTCGATGGGTTTCGAAAATGTCAGGGTCGAATCCATCAAGTGGGTCAGTCGCAAGCAATCATTTTGTAAGCGCTGTGTAAGGGCAAAATTTGGGTCTTCGGGCTTCATACCCATTCCCATGAACTGTAAACCTGTTACCAGGCTGTTAATGGGATTCTTGACCTCATGCGCAAAAATGGCTGCTACTTCTCCCAGGAGTGCGCGCTGTTCGAGCTGCTGGGATTTTTCCCTGATTTGCTCGGTCTGGCTGAGGTCGCGGATGATGATGACGATGGCGGTAAGTCTGCCTTCAAATTTAACTGGAATACAGAAGATTTGAGCCAGAAACGATTTCCCATTACGTGTATTAAGATTGATTGAGCGGCCACCAAGTGTACTGATGCCTTCTTGTGCGGAGCGATATAGTGCATGCAGGCTGTCATTTCCGACCAGCACATTTTCTGCCTTTTGACGGAAGACCTCTTTGCTGGCATATCCAAACATTATTTCCGCTGATGGATTCATCTCGGCCACTAAAAGGTCAGGTGTCAGGATAATTACACCTTCCTCCATGTTATCCGTAATCGATTCCGTGACTCTATTGATATGCTTTAAGCGGCCAAGCTTTTTCTGGCTTTCCTGGACGGAAATAGAGTGTCTTAATGCAGTGGTCGTGTGCGCGCAAAACAGGTTGAGATATCTGATGGTCTGCTCCGAGGGTAAGGGTTCCACCCCCACAGCCACAATCAAACCCAAAAGTTTGCTGCCATCTTCAAAAGGAAGACAAATGACAACATTCTCCTCTTCACTAAGGGCGTGGGTGTGAATGGAAGTGAGCGGTTTGCGTGTACTTATCCATAGATTGACGGAACTAAACTGCTGAAGCTCCGCCACGGGTACTTTGGAGGGATAATCAGGTAAGAATTGCCGTCCTGGGATGCGGTCGAGACGGAAATAATTACTATCAGCATCCGGTAAATATAGTAGCAAGAACTTGGGAGCTATTGTTTTTTCAAGAACAAGCGCAGCTTTTTCATAGATTTCACGTTGCGTTTGCTGTTTACCCAGGATAGTAAGCAATGAAAGATTGTCATAAATGTCTTCACGCTGAATTTGTTCCTGGCGATCGTTTTTTTCCTGGTCAGGTGGAGAAAACACCAACATGACCACCTGGTTATCTCGTGAAAGTGGGAAGATCTGCAGCCTGGAAATAATCAGGTTGCCGCTGCTTAGGCGTAAACGAACAGGCCGCTGTGATTTGCCGGTAGGGTTTGTGTCCACTTCACCGGGGATAATCTGGCTGATGGACTGGTCAGTAAGGCTGTCGTGGCGCCAACCAAGGAGTGAGAAAAATTTCTGATTTGCAAAAAGCACCTTATCCTCTGAACGATGGTAAACCAACGCAGCAGCAGGAATTGCTTCAAGTAATAAGGCTTGGTCAATCTGCAGGAGATCCGTTTTTGGATTGAAATTATTTTTGGGATTAAAGGTCATGTTTTCTAATTGCCCATCACTTCTGGTGTTTCTGACGTAAATGGGCAGGGAGGATACCTTCCATAGATCGATATT
>DATIUL010000356.1:0-2842 GCA_035466865.1 Anaerolineaceae bacterium
ATCAAATAATCAAACTGATCATTGCCCCCTCAGACCGGAAGATTCTGCACAATATTATCGCCCAACGTTTCAGGAATATGCTGGCGCAAGGATTTATTAATGAAGTTGAGATGCTCTACCAGCGTGGTGATTTAACCGAAAAAATGCCCTCTATCCGCGCCGTAGGCTATCGGCAAGTCTGGGCCTATCTGCAAGGCGAGGATGATCTTGAAACCATGACAGAAAAAGCTATTATCGCCACCCGGCAATTAGCTAAGCGCCAATTTACCTGGCTGCGGCGAGAAACTGATGCGATTAGTTTTCAGACCGGGCAAACGGATTTATTACCAAAAGTCTTGACGGTTGTAGCGAACAGCAGGCGATAATCTTTAAATCTGCGACGGTTTATTTTTTTGCGCTTTTCTTTAAGTTCCAATGAAATGCCCAATACATATAGCCATACGACCGCCTGCTGAAACTATGCTAATGTTTTGGTGTACTTAACTTGGAGAAATTCTATGAAACCACACGCTTTTGTCGCCATGCCGTTTGGCAAAAAACCGGGCCATGACGGCACACTAATTGACTTCAATACCATTTATACCGATTTGCTCAAGCCCGCCATTGAAGCTGCCGGACTTGCAGTATTTCGGGCAGACGAAGAGCAAGTCGCCGGCGACATTAAAACGGATATGTTCCAGGAATTGCTCATCGCTGATCTGGTGGTTGCCGATTTAACGCTGGATAACCCCAATGTCTGGTATGAACTTGGTGTTCGTCATGCTCTGCGTGCTCACGGTTTGGTCCTGATTCAAGGATCCAGAGACAAACATCCGTTCGATATCTATACAGATCTCAAGCTTAATTACAGTCTCAAAGATGGCCTACCCGATCCGGCCACTCTGGAAAACGACAAAAAAGCACTCACCGAAATGATCATAGCCACACTGGCATCCTGGCATAACCGTAAAACCAGTCCCGTTTACCAACTACTGCCTAACCTGCAAGAGCCACAATGGCAATCACTACGCATACGAGATGCATTTGGGTTCTGGGATGCTTATGATGCCTGGACGGAAAGAATCGAACTGGCTCGCAAGAATGATCACATTGGCGACCTATTGGTGCTTGCAGAAGAGGCGCCAGTGGCTGCATTTCGCGCCGAGGCATATTTCAAAGCAGGAGTTTCTCTTCGTAAAGCAGAGCGATTTGATTTTGCCCTGGAGCAAATCGAAGCAGGCCTTGTTGTTGAACCCGATAATCTTACTGGGCTACAGGAAAAAGGCATATGCCTGCAAAGGCTAGCAGGGCAGGATAAAGCAAACATTCCTCCGTATGAAGTCCGGTTACATTACATTAGCATGCTGAAGATTTACCCCAATGACCCGGAAACCTGGGCGCTACTCGCTCGAATCGACAAAGATGCATGGATACAATTATGGCAGCAACCAGGCAGAACTCCCGAGCAGATGTGCAATGACGCCGCTAACGCAGATGCCCGGCTACGTGCCGCAATCGAAAGCTATCGACAAGCTTTCCGGCGTAATCCCGGTCATTACTGCTCCGGAATTAACACATTGACCTTAATGCATGTTTTCTTATTTCTTACAGGTGACACCCGTTTTTTCCTCGAAGCCAAATCCATGGCTGGTGCAGTGCGCTATGCAGCAGAGTACGAACCGGGTCAGTCGTTCTTGAGCAAAGCGACCCTAGGCGATCTGGAGGTATTGCTTGGCACGCCGGAAACTGCCGCGTCAGCCTATAATGAAGCCATTTCCAAGTCTGAAAATGACTGGTTTGCCCTCAACTCCATCTTATCTCAATTGTATTTGCTCAAAGATCTAGGTTTTCGCCCGGAAGTCGTCGCTGCCGGCATCACCACTTTTGAGCAGGCATTGGCGCGGCTAAACAAACCGGAAGAAAAGTGGCAACCACGTCAGGTGTTTCTATTCAGCGGCCACATGATCGATGCAACGGATCGAGCCACACCGCGTTTTCCAAATGACAAGGCCGATATTGCCGCTGAGAAAATAGCCGACGCTCTGGCTGCGTTGGGTGCAAGTGAAGACGATCTTGCCTTGACTCAGGGCGCTGCCGGCGGCGATATTCTGTTCGCTGAAGCCTGTGCCAAATTCGGTGTCCGCATTCAATTGCTACAACCCTTTCCGGAAGCGGAATTCATTCATCGATCCATCCTTTCCTCTGAGCAAGGGGAAAGCTGGCGATTACGCTATTTCGCCCTCAAGGCGCAACTTCGAAATTTTCCACGCAGCATGCCCGATGCGCTGGGAGATATAACGGAAGAGGAGATGAGCCCTTATGAACGCTGCAATCTCTGGCTACTCAACACTGCCTTGGCCTGTGGTATCGAAAAAGTCCATTTTATTTGCCTGTGGAACGGAGGTGATGCAGATGGACGTGGCGGGACGGCTCATATGTATCGGGAAGTGAATAAACGAACAGGGCAAGTGACCTGGCTGGATACAAGGAAGCTGTGGTAAAGAATCAAAATAACTTGTGAATATACGTTTTTATTCAAATTATAATGATTTCAATCATATTTGGAGAGGCTTTAGCCGTAATTATGCAACTAAAGCCCCTTTTTTAGAAGTTATCTGAATAAGTATGATTTTTACAAACAACTCTTCATTGCCGTGCCGATATCAGTCGGGGAATTCACCACTTCAATTCCCGCTGCTTTAAGTGCCGCAACTTTTCCTTCTGCCGTGCCTTTTCCACCCGTCACAATTGCGCCGGCATGTCCCATACGCTTTCCAGCAGGTGCAGTTTGACCTGCGATATAGGCGACTACAGGCTTGGTAACATGGGCTTTAATATATTCCGCTGCGTCTTCTTCCTCGCT
>DATIUL010000357.1:0-5454 GCA_035466865.1 Anaerolineaceae bacterium
TAAGCCTTGAGGACCAAAAAACTCTCCTTTTAATTGCCCGGAAAAGTATTGAACTTGCTGTTCGAGAGGACAAAAAACTGCCTATTCAGGTAAAAGATTATTCCAACATTTTGCAGCAGGATGGCGCAAGTTTTGTGACCCTAACGCTAAACGGCCGCCTGCGTGGGTGCATCGGAACTTTGAAAGCTTATCAGCCCTTGGTTCTTGATGTTCGCGAGCATGCCATACTGGCCGCTCTTGAAGACACTCGTTTTTCACCTGTAAGAGAAAACGAACTCAAGCAAATCCACATCGAGGTTTCCCGCCTTACAGAGCCGAAACCATTCGCATACCAAAGCCCAAATGACCTGATCATCTACCTGCAGCCAGGTAAGGATGGGGTGGTATTGCGCCAGGGTTACCGATCCGCCACATTCCTGCCCCAGGTTTGGGAACAAATTCCTGACCCAGCGGACTTCCTGAGCGAACTCTGCTTAAAAATGGGTGCTCCCGCGGATGCCTGGCAAAAACAAAGATTGGAAGTCAGTACCTACCATGTGCAGGAATTTAGCGAACAATCCTCTCTCAAATAGAAAAAATCCATACTTGCCTGAAATGCAAAGCGCTGGTTATTCCAGCGCTTTTTCAATTATTTCGGAAATTGTTTCAGTTCAAAACTGGGATTGACTATCACCCTGAGGGGGTTCAACCGGTGGTGATGGTGGCACTTGCGGTGATTCATTGTAGGGTTGGTGATCATCAATCGGGGTAACTATTTGTGGTGTTATTGGGGGTTGATAATTCTGCCCTGTGTAGGGTTGATTGTATGGCGGTTGGGGCGCATAGGTGGCGGTGGTAACGGTGTAAGGCGCGCCAGTCATTGAAATTGAATAAGCCTGCCCAATAAGGTGGCTAACCATCAAACTGGCATATGTACCGGTTATCAGGGCACCAATAAAGAAAAGGATGCTCCCGATTGGGGCGATCAGACCAACGAGAAGCCCTCCCACTAATACGAGCAGCCATGCAGAGACATTCTTGGAAAACATTTTCACGAATTTTCCGATTTCCAAACCTGAAGAAATCGTCCCATGCACTGCAAAATTTGCCTCTGCAATGGGCATGAGCAACCAAAGAAAAACAAAGTAGGCCAATACTGCAACCCCGCCGAGAATACCAAATATTGCTGCAATGGCGGGAGCTTTCTCATTGCTCACTGAAACAGGTACGAGAATCAGCAGAATTAGTACAACCAGTGGAATAACATAGATCAAGGTGACCACGAACCATTTAAAACCTCTGGCCAGATCTTCACCAAAATCTAATTGCGGCAATGGCCTGGGTTCCCTTGCAGCAACATTGTGGATGAGATGGAGCGTGTATCCAATCATCACAAGGGGTCCGACAATCGGTATCAAGCTACACAATACGGGCAGAATGAGTTTGGAAAACCAGTCAGGATCTTCAAATATGTACGTAAACGATTTTGGAAAATTCATCTTATCCTCCAAATCAACTGCGTCTGTTTTCTATGAGAAACGAAAAAAATTAAACCTGGATAAATTCTTTTACATCAACAATAAAAACAGTAGCCTTGTGTTCTTTGGGGTCTTTGGGCTGATTCGTGAACTCCCGCAGGATTTCAATGGCACGCGGAACTCGAATTTCATCGGTGCCAATCAACAAGGTGCTTCGGCCGGACCGCAGGAAACTGCCTGTTGAGGCAATACAGGTAACCCTGAAACTCTCCTGAGTGAGGTGGTCAGACACATTTTCGGTGTCCTGGTCATTGATGATGGCTATGATTAGTTTCATTAGATCTCCAGGAAATCGTCTAAAACAATTGAATAAGATTTGACCCCGCCAACTACGGATTCAACAGGTACCGGGACTGGAATGGGACCATTTTCAAGTGGTGTTGAGATAAAAGTGACTCGTTTTTTTGCTGCATCAAGCAGAAGATCGTGGACAAATGATTCCTTATCCAAGGTACAACCAATAATAAAGGTTACATCTTTTTCGCGCAGGAAACCACCTACACTGGGAAGTTTGGCAAAGGAAAAATTGTTCTCGTCCAATTCTGAACTGACTAAGTCGCTATCCAAAGCCTGGACAACGGCAATTACCATGATCGTCTTTTGGCTTTCTTCAGTCAAGATTGCCTCCTCTCCTCAGCATAATTGATTTTACCTGAAAAACGAGCACGCAATTTCTCAGTCAAACCAATTCACCACCATATCTTCCAAGTCTTGTGGGTCTATGTCTTCCTCACTGACCACTTTGTTCTTCACGGAATTACCTGTTTTGACAGCACTGACGGGATTTCCAGTTTTGAGGGGATGCCACCACGGCAAATCATGGCCGTGAGCAACCAGGCGATACGCGCAAGTACTTGGAAGCCAATTCGCTTCACGGGCAAGTTTGGGGGTCAAATAAATGCAATCGGGTACATTCTCGTGCCTATGTAAATAATCGGTGCAATGGCAGGTCTCCATATCCATGAAGCGACAAACCACATTGGTAAAGCGCACCTTTACCTCATCTTCTTCAATTAGTTTAAAGAGGCAGCACTTGGAGCAGCCATCGCAAAGCGCTTCCCATTCTTCAGGGGAAAGCACTTCCAAGGTTTTATTTTTCCAAAAATCTTTTTCCATCTTATCCATTCCTGTAAAGTTCTGGATTCGTAAAAGGAATCAGGGCCAACATTACCGCTTCAACGTAGAGTGAAGTCCGGGTGAAGAGGTCGTTTGTTAGCAAACCCACTGAACCATTAAGCTGCTTGGAATTTTTCCTCTTGTAAAAGAGATCATCCGCGTCTCCCAATTCCAAACCACTTGCCACCAAACGGCCAATTTCGTCCGGCAACTCGTGTGTGGCAGTGCGGCATTTCCCACAGCCATTTGGGCCAATTATGTAAATCCAGGCAAAGGTACTTAAGCGGCCATCATAGGATTCCGCGCCACCTTCCAGCCCTGCCCAGAAGTCAGCTTCTGGCATAGTTACCCGCGCGGCTTCAGCCCTATTTTTCGCTCCCAGCAGTGTTTCGGCATCGCTCATCGGTTGGTCAGAGACACCTGAGATTACAGAAACTGGCAAAACCTCAAATTTCCTGTCAGGAAAGACGCGTTCAAAACCGAGACGCACCGCCTCCAATTTGACTGGATTATTTGAGGAAACAATAATCGTTTCTGGCATTAAAGTTTTGGCAGCTCAATTGATTTCTGGAACTGATATTTACCCTTCTTTTGAGCATACGTAATTTCGCATTGTTCATCGCCTTCAAAGAAAAGGACCTGCGCGATACCTTCGTTTGAGTAAATTTTCGCGGGTAATGGCGTGGTGTTTGAAATTTCAAGCGTCACAAAACCTTCCCATTCAGGCTCAAAAGGGGTGACGTTCACAATTATTCCGCAACGCGCGTAGGTGGACTTGCCAAGACAAACGGTCAGGACATTCTTGGGGATGCGAAAATACTCCACCGTCCGAGCCAAGGCAAAGGAGTTTGGTGGAATCACGCAAACATCACCGGTAAAGTCGACCATGGAACGCGGGTCAAAATGTTTTGGGTCCACGACAGCCGAAAAGACATTCGTAAAGATTTTGTACTCGTTGGCAACGCGAATGTCATAACCGTATGAAGAAGTGCCATAAGAGATTACGCCATCGCGAACCTGACCTTCCTCAAAAGGTTCAATCATCTTTTGTTCCAAAGCCATCCTGCGGATCCAGCCATCTGATTTAAGTCCCATTTTTACCTCGCGATATGGATTGACCGGTTATTCGCCGGCCTGGTTTCAAATTTTACCAAATCACATCCCACTGCGCTCATGGATAACCAAGTTCACTTGCTCAAGGAGCCCGGAAGCTTGCGTAGACAAGGCGTAAAGCTCTTCCAGCATTTTTGCCGGCTCGGCTTCTTCTTCAATCCCCAAAAGGTTAATCCTGACGTTCATAGCCGCGGCTTCAAAAGCCGCCTTTCCAAGGTTCACCCCGGCACCAGCATCTGAAATGGCATTAATATTACCAATTTCAGCCATACGCAATGCTAACCGCATCACTTCCACACATTTGCCCGCGTTCATTAACGGTACGCGCGCTGCCTCCAAGGTGGCACCTCGCATTGCGGCCTGGCGTTTGGTCTGCATTTCTTCCGTATCCTTGGGCAGCCTGCGAGCTTTCAAGATGCCGTCGAAAGCTTCAGCATCCAACACGACTGCTGCCTCAAGTTCCTTGCGTAAGTGCTCTCCTATTTCAATAATTTGCCAACATTCCGCCTCCACCCCGGCGTACTTGGCCTTTCCAACAGTCAATCTGGCCACCATCACCGCCAGGGCTGCGGCCAGTGCACCGGTATGGGCGGCTGCAGAACCACCCCCTGGCGCGGGGGTGCCTTCCGAGACAGCTTCTATAAAGTCGGCTTTTTCCAGACTATTTTCACCGGAATGATTAGGTTCCCCCGAAAAAAGTTTATTTTCAAGTATTTGTTCATAATCAAAATCGTCCAGTTGAAGGTAATACTGGGCTGCATTACTTAATGCGCGTTGAGGAATAAGACCCACAAGTTCAGAGTGGTGAATGCCCACACCATAACGTTCAGCCTCCCGCCGCACAAACTCCGTTACCTGGGCCATCGGTGAGCGCTTAAAGTTGGTCAGGTTCATTGAGACCTGCGCCAGGCCATTCACTAAAACACCCATCGCTTTTACAAAGCGGAATCCACCCGTTGAATTGCGTACTCGCCTGGCAATTTTTTCTGCAATGCTGACATCGCTCGTGGTCAGGTAAATGTTGTAAGCAATTAAAGGCTGACGTGCCCCTATTACGGTCGCTCCGGCAGTGCCCAAGGCTTTCGGGCCAAGATCCGGCTCACGATATGGGTCTGTGGCAATTACTTGCTTTAGGCCCTCAAATTCCCCTTTGCGGATGTCTTCAAGATTGCGCCGGTCTTGCCTTATGGCCGCGTCTTCGTAGAAATAAATAGGAATGTGCAACTCGTCAGCAACACGCTTGCCAAGCCGTTTTGCCATTTCGATACATTCCGTCATGGCAACACCCGAAATGGGTACAAAAGGCACCACGTCCGTGGCACCAATTCTTGGGTGCTCCCCCTGGTGCTGGTTCAGGTCGATCAGTTCAGTAGCCTTGGCAATACCCCGATATGCTGCTTCTTCCACTGCTGATGGGTCGCCTACAAAAGTGAGCACTGTGCGGTTGTGATCCGTATCAGAGTGGGTATCCAGAATCCGGATGCCCTCCACAGCAGCAACGGCTTCAACAATCTGTTTCACCACCTCAGGACGGCGGGCATCTGAAAAATTTGGGATACATTCAACGATTTTTCCTGGCATGATCTCTCCTTTGGCTTTCCTTATTATATCCAAGCAATTTTGCCGAGAGCTTTTTATGGACCAAAATGGTGAACAAAAACGATTAGAATTATTTCATGAATCTGTACGAAGAACGTATGCGCATTTT
>DATIUL010000358.1:0-11809 GCA_035466865.1 Anaerolineaceae bacterium
AGCCTGAGTCTGCCACAGCCCCAGTTAAGCTGATCGCTTGCCCGGACGTGTACTGCCCCGCAGTACAGCCACTTGAGTTGGCTGGCGATGCGGTTGGATTTGTTCCATTGCCGGTATGGCTCAAGGTCAAGGCATAACAAGCGGGTGGAATTTGGGTGTAGGTCACCGAGGCCGTGTGCGCGCTGGCAGGCATTGTTATGGTGTTCGTGCTGGCGGTGCTGCTATTGTTGTTTGTGCCCGTCCATGCGGCAATCTGCCAGCCGGAATTGGGAACCGCCCCAGTTAAGCTAATCACTTGCCCTGCGGTATAAGAGCCAGTAGAGCAGCCTGTGGAGTTGGATGGTGAAGCTACAGGATTCGCCCCACTGCCCGTGTGAGTCAGGGTTAATGCATAACATGGCACGGGCGACGCAATTACGTTCGCCTGGGTGATACTCAGAATCAACAGAAGATTACCAAACGATGTTGCCGCCGACATGGGTGAGAATGCCAGGGTCAAGTCGGCTGCACCGCTACCGATTACATCGAAAGTGGCTACTAATACAACAACACTACCCGTAGCACCGGTTGCTTTGGCACCATTGAAAGTAATTTTGCCTGTAGCAATGCTGCTTGTGTTGTTAAAACCCACAAAACCTGTTGGTGGAGCACCAGCAATATTCTCATAAGATAAAACCGCTGGATCCCATTCCAGCGTACCGGTATAACTGCCCAGTGCTTGCCCGCCTGAAGCAGACATATCTATGTTGATAGACACAGTGATTGTGTCGCCGACAGTTGGGGTTGTGTCTGACGGTGTGACAGTCACAGAGACTACCGGGTCGGCAGCCTTCACCGGGCTTCTGGTGAAAAATCCTAAGCTCACAATTAGGAGTAAGACTATCAACACATTAATAAATTTGTAGCCAAGTCTAGTTTTCATCTGATCTCCTTAATAAATCGAGCTTCTTGAAAACTTGTTTTCATAAATTTCACAATAAAACCTTCACACGCCTTTCAGGGTAAGCACCCTGGAGGAGCAGTTACAATTGCTGGGCAACCAGGTTGTCCAATCTGAAAACCGGTTTGCATACCAGCGTAGGATGACAAAATAATCAATGCGTCGGTAGAGTTCACCAGACCATCGGCATTCACGTCTCCGCAGTTCATAGGGCAAGATGAGGCAGTGTTAAGGCCCACATCCGCTGAAAGCACAATCAGGGCATCAGCAGAATCTACTGTGCCACTGTTGTTTACATCACCAAGCAATTTTTGAGGAACAAAGAAAGCAGTAACCGATTTTGCGGAATTCATGGTGATCGAACATGTCCCACTGCCAGTGCAAGCGCCTTCCCAATGGTCAAACTGATAACCCGTGTTGGGAGTTGCGGTCACCGAAACAATTTCTCCACTGGGGTAGGAATGCGTTCCCACGGCAGGAAGGGTTGCTCCACTTGCAGGAGGACTTACTGAAATTGCCAAATTAAAATTGGTCGACGTTGGGTCAGCGTTGACATAGAGCAGTTCAATACCGGTCCCGGTTCCCAAATTGCGGGAATACTGTTTGCTGGTGGCGTTGTTCCAATGCTCATGTACGCCCAGGCTGGTCATGCAGGTGCCATCCTTCTCGGGGTCGTAGCAAGTGCCGGAGGTGGGGCTATTGGCTTGAGCAGCCTCATGCAAGAAATCTTGCACACCTTCATAGGCTAGAACTTGTTCAGGCCACTGCTGGCTCAAAAAATCGAATGCCACTGAGTCTGTGGCCACAGGATCCATAGAAAGGAAAAGGCTGGAGGGCCAATCACCATTGAAAGGCGCCATATTCCAGGTGGACGGGTTGGAAGCCCAGCCTTTTCCGCCGTAAATGGCATCGACGAGATAGAGCAGGGTCTTCCCGCCGATGTGGTCATTTCCCATCAGGTCCACCAGTGGGCGGTAGTAACCCATGCCCTGATAGAGTGTGCCTGAAGCATCCAGGGGTAAACGATTGTGAAGATCGTAGTAGCCAGCAGCAGTGGGGGTTCTCAGGTTTGAGCCATAGTGGTTCTTAGCTGCTACTGTTATGCCTGCCCGTTCGTGACTTTTAAGCACCGAGAAATTGATCAGGTATTTGGCTGCCTCGTATGACTGCATGGCACAATCCTGGGTTTTTCCGTCTGCGTCTGTAGTGCTCCAGCCATATTCCACGCATGGCGAGGTATAAGCGGCTTGAGAGCGGCCCAGGGTGCCACGGTGGTCTTCGTAGTGCACATTCGGGAAGACATCATGCAGGGGCGTGTAAAGATAGTTGACGAACAAACCGGTGGCATCCCCGATGGTGATATCTGTTTGTGCCACACCGGCTACGTTGACCAATTGCTGAAGCAGAGCCAGCAAGAGTTGGGGAGAATTGGCGGTTGAGCCCTGGGTTACATCCCCTCTGAAAACAGGATTGTACGACGCGTCCGTGTAATTGCCACCGGCGTTGACAGTGGTGAGATTGATTTTGATGTAAATCTTTTCGCCGGCTTGGTAAGGCGTACCGCTGTTATAATTTCTAAATATGGCATCCCAGGCAGCTGAAGGGGTATTTTCTTCTGAATAACCCAACAAAGCCCAGGACATCATGGCTGAGGCTGAGGCAGGGTCAATGTGTTCATACCAAAGTTCGACTGAGCTCGGGCCAACCCAATCCGTAACTTCGGGATTATGAACCCATACGACCCTGCCTGGTGCCAGCCCTCTTGCTACCCCGATGGGGGTATTGACTGGATGGGGTACGTAAGCTGCCTGCGATATAGCTGCCGCGGGACCAAAAAATCCGCCTAAAAGGAAGAAAAACAGGACCAAGCTACAAGCAACACGCAGGTAATGTCTCTGCAGCAACCAAGAGCGGATTTTTTGGATGCTTAAAACAGAGGCAATTGGGATGAGCAACCAGGAAACAAAGGAAGCTGCCAGGGGAATGGCCACTTGTTGGCAAGGGTACCTTGCCCGGCTGGGCTTGGGTACCACACGCAGCAGCACCCAGGCAAGTGCGGCAAGACCAGCAAGCGGGAACAGCCAGGGCGAGTTCAGATCAAAGGGTTGTAAACCAACAATCCTGCCAGTCTTTGGGCATAATCTGAAGATCTTTGCCTTTAACTTAGTGACCTCAAACCTCAAATTGTTCATTCTTTCAGCTTTCTTTAGGTCATTTCTGTTATTAATCTGGTCCGTAGTAATTACTGTGTGCCAGGTTGTGGCGTACAACCAGGGGGCTGTTGCGTCAATGTCAGTGGACATCCAGCCTCACCGATTTCAAAGGGTACGGTCATTTGCGCAGTGTAAGTGAGAATAATCAGGGCATCGGTTGAGTTTACAAAGCCATCACCATTCACATCCCCACAATTAATCGGGCAATAATCGCCGATATCGATGCTTGCGTCGCCCGATAGGACGATCAGAGCATCTACCAAATCAGCTTCTCCATTATTGTTTACATCACCTAATATGTCTTCGTGCGGGACATTGGGTTGTACAGTATAGGAAGTGATGATGGAGCCATCCACCATGTCAACGTACTCAACCAAAGCCTGGGTTGGACCAACTGTGACGCGGATGTGACCTGAATCATTGAATTTCACAGCCCCGTTGTAGTAAAGAATATCGGCTGGGTCAGGGTACTGAGGGGCGTAAGTGCCTGTTTGTTCATCCCTGAATCCGGAGTAATTATCTATAGCCCCAGGCATAGGCACTTCCTGATAAACCACATCATCCAGTGTTTGTTTAGCGTAAAAATGGTCATGGCCATGGAAGAAAATGCTGACGTTGTATTCATCCAAAAGTTGATGGGTAGGCAAGGTCCAACCTTCAGATGCAGGTCTTTGTGCATCCCAACCCCAGCTGCCATCCCAGTTTTTGCCACCCCATTCGAAATACCCAGCGATTTCCGTTCCGCCACGTCCATAGGGGATAATCCCACCCGTGACGTTGTGGATAAACACGAACTTATATTTTGAGGTACTTGTCTCAAGTACATTCTTCAGCCATAAATGTTGCTGGATTCCGAGTGACCAATCCCATCGTGTGCCTTTAGTTGCTGCTTCCCCGGCTTGATTTTCCTCTCCACCAAATGGATAAGTAGAATTTTCCTGAGGGAATTTCATCGTATACCAGTAAGGATCCAATACGATGAATTGCGCATCACCCCAGGTCCATTCAAAGTAGTCCTCCCTGAGGTGATCACCATCCAAGTAGGTTAATGAGGCGTCCTCGTTACCCGTGTAGAAGTCATCCGGTTTAGGGGCTGGGAAAATCGCCCTGCGAGCGTTATGCGCCAGGATTGGTTGGGTCTGCGATGTATCTGCTTTGTCATCGAGGTTCCAACCCATTTCCTGCTCATGGTTCCCAAGTGCTTTTAACACCGGAATGTCGCCGCTGACTGAGGCAATGCGAGTTCGATAGGTCAAATAACCTTGTTGGTATTCCTGCAAGGTGTCCATGAAATCCAAACAGGGTGTATCACCCAGATCAACCCAAAGGTCCGGTTGATCGGCCAAAATGTGGCTAAGCGTCTTGTTGTAATTCGTGACCGTGAAGTACGGTGAATTCATCGACGAATGTGTATCTGATGTCACCACGAAGGTAAAAGTGGCGCCGAGTGCTCGTTGAGTGTGGAATGAATGCTCAGCCCGGGTTATCCAAGCGGTTTCACCAACTTTGCGGTATTGCATGTGATAGTCGTACTGGGTGTCCGGGGCTAACCCGCTGATCACAACGTTTGTTGAAGCAGCTGCGGAAGCTGTGATGATTGGCGTGGATGAGTATCCGACTTCTGTATCCTTCTTATATTCGTAGAAAAGCTCTATGGCTGAATCAGGGATCACATTTATCGTGATGGAGGTGTCGGTTGGACGGGCCAGGAATTCTTGCCCAGAAAATGTAACTGCTGTTTGTGCCAGGGCTTTTTGGGGTTGAACTCCGAGCATCAAATTAACCGCCAATATTAATAGAACACACCTCGCGAAGGTTATCCTGGTTCTACTTCCATTACTTTCACGTACACTCAAGTTCATTAATTCTCCAGAGTCCGCTATTTGAATGGCTTACTGCAGGTGTCTACAAAATCAAATACTCCTTTTTAGTCAGGCTAAGGCAAAGTACATCCGCTAGGTGGCGTAATAATCTCCATGCATCCCGGTTCTTCAATTTCATATGGCACGGTCATTCCCACATCAAAGGATAGGATGATCAAAGCATCGGTGGAGTTGACCAAGCCATCTTTATTGACATCGCCACAATTAATCGGGCAGTAAGTCTTGATGTTTAAACCTGCGTCCCCCGAGAGCATGATCAATGCGTCAGTCGAATCCGCGGCATCATCGCCATTGACGTCTCCCAGCTTGCCCACTGGCTCGGAAATTGGGACGGTAAATGAATGTGAAATGTTGCCATTGCTGCCATCACCCGGCAGGTAGGAGCGCACATACTCCACCAGCACTTGATTTGTACCTACTGAAACACGTAAGTGGCCTGAGTTCTGTAAGATTGGCTGAGCCTCTGGGTAAAGGTTTTCGTTGTAACCATAGCTGTAAGGATCCCAGGTGTAACCGGCATCGTCGGGTTTTGGTACTTCAACGTAGGCAATACCGTCCACCTCTTCATAGGCATACATATGGTCATGGCCGTGGAAATAGATATCAACCCCGCTATCAACCATCAACTGGTGAACAGGAAGAGTCCAGCCTTCTGAAGCCGGCCTGTGCGTATCCCATCCCCAGGTGCCGTCAGCATTTTTACCACCCCACTCAAAGAGTTCTACAGCACCCTTTCCGCCTCGTCCATATACGGTACTTCCACCGGTGACATGATGTGAGAAAACAAATTTGTACTTCGCGGTGCTGTTCTCCAAGGTTTGCTTGAACCAGAGATATTGTTGAATCCCCAGGCTCCAATCCCAGCGGTCTCCGGATGCTTCACCATCCTGCCCCTCACCACCATATCCTTCACCATTGTCATTTGGCCATGTCATCGAGTAATGATAGGGATCAATCACCACAAATAAGGCGTCGCCCCACTGCCAGGCGAAATAATCTTCATGGTACCCATCCCCACCAATGGGTGTATCAAGCATATCGGTGTTGCCGGTGTAAAAATCGTCGGGGATCGGATTGGGATACATCAACTTACGATTTTTCATCCCCACAATCGCCAGGGATTGGTCGGGAGCGGTAAACACGTCATCAAAATTCCAACCCTCTTCGTTCTCGTGATTACCCAGCACAAAGAAGAACGGAGCTGAATCCGTCAGTGGACCGAGGAAGGGACGTTCAACGTAATATGCCGCGCTGCCTTCCGCGTCCGTCATCCCGCTTCCCAAAGGTGATGGATCCATGGCAAAGGTGTCGCCTGTGTCGATATGGAAATCGGGATTATCCGTGATGATATTCGAGATAGTGGTTCTGTAGAGTTCCAACTCATCCGCGGTCTGTCCCCCATACTGCCCAAGGTGTGAATCGCTGATGATAGTAAATACAAAAGGTTGCCCAGGCGCCCTTTGAGTCATGAATGAATTTTCTGCACCCAGGTTCCAATCCGTGATTCCAACACGACGGTATCGAATACGATAATAGTGCCGCGCGTTTGCAGTAAGACCGTCAATCACGATTTCGATGGGAGTGATCGGATAAGAAGGGCTGGTTCCGGAACCAGTTACAGTAAATGGCCCAGCATCATCGGTATATATCCCGGACGCGTCGCCATAATCAATATAGAATTCAGCGTCGTAATCCGTGATGATATTGGCTGTAATGGAATGATCTGTGGGTCGTCCCAGCATAATGTTAAAGTTGACCGGATTGATTGGTGCGGCCGTGCCCTTGACAGGAATATTGCGTGTGGTTGCCCCCGCGCTGAGATTTTGAATGTTTCCAGTGGAAATTCCCTCAGATGTTTTACCAAAACGCACATAGACTGTTGTTTGCGCAACATTGCCGTCAGTTTGCGTTAGGGTTAATTCGTTGACAAAACCGCTGCCGCTGGATAATGAAACCTTAAAATCGGTTGGCGCGATGATGTGGATATTTTCCGTCAAGTTGGTCCCGGAGACGGTATACGATTGTTCCGCGGAAACACCGCCTGGAAGACAGAGGAAGTCCGTTAGGGTCGCATTGAGATTTATCCGGGGTCTGTTTACTACCAGATCCATTTTAAAAGTGCCAATAATGGCTGCCCAATCACGGGCTGTAATCCCACTTTTTGCGGCTGTATAAGTACCGGTGGTGCTGACAATCCGGTAACCTAAAGAAATGGAGATATTCGTGTCATCTGTGCCGCCAGTGGTACCAGTTCGAGGTCCGTCCAAGAATAAATTTTCCCAAGTGCCAGCAGAGTCTCCAACGGGGCCTTCAGTACCAATGACACCAATAAGTAGTTCATCAGCCTGTGTGGTTGTTCCTGTCATTCCGGAAGCAGGCGTAGAACTACTGGCCTGATTGCTGGAAGCCAACTGGTCAAGAGCATTCTCATCCGTCAATCCATCAAAAAGTGCCGCTACAGCAGCATGAGCAGTAACCGCGACGCTCATTGAAATTGTGATCTTGCTGCCAATGGGCATTGCGTTCACATCGTAAGCCCCAAAGAGGTAGGTGCGAATATTACCGGTGTTGATTTCCAGCTCCACCTGCGTGTAAGAATTCCCAGCATTATCGGTGACGGCTACTGTCAAACTGGAATTTGGGTCGGTTCCCAATGCGACAAAGATGTCGTTGCCGGCATTGACTGTCTGTTCGGTAGTAATCTGCAATTCAGTGGCGGAGGTTTTTGTTGCGATTGTTCCCAAGTTACCCAGATAAACCAAACCCGGGGCCAAGTCAGGAGAGCTTTTGGGTCCTAAGGCGGCATGCCCTACGTTTTTGGCAAATACCAGGCCCATATCACCTGTGACTAAGCCGGTAATCAGCAACAAGGTTATCAAAATCGTCTTAATCCTGAACCCTGATTTCGGTTTCATCTTTCCTCCTACAAGGAAGGCCAGTCAAACATGGTCAAACGACGCAGCCACGGACAAATAAAAACAAAAAAGCCGCAGCAGACCTCTTCTGTGCGGCTTAAGCATTGGATATTGTGTGTGTTATTTAATTGCAGATGCATATTTGCCCGAGTGTAAATCAAAAAGTATGGATGCTATTCCTTCCACCAAGTTGAAATGCTTATCAAAAATTCGATACCAAATAATTAGAAAGATGTGTAATTTTTGCCAAAGGGGTTGGACAATCACCCGATGTGCCACTAAGATCGATTACTTTTCCACCTTTAAAAACAGAACATCAATACATTAATGAAATTAGACTACAAACGTAAGAAAGTAATTTTGCTGTAAATCCTATTCTTTTTATTTTTTGGAAAGAAATTTCGATTAGTGGACTATGTATATGATTATACATATTCTTCATAAAGAGTCAACAGTATCTACATTTTCATTTACCAATTCGCTTCGTAGTTAAGATCATTAATACTTTCAAATTTACACAATACTTATGTCAAAGAAAACAATAAAAGTAAGTGATTCTCTGAGAATCAGGTTAAGTGAAGTTAAGTACCCGCCTTGGATGCTCAACCGCAACACTCCATAATCTTTTCGGATAAAATCTTGCTATGAACAAACGCCTCATAATTCTTTCAGTCTTGATCATGTTTTTGCTTGCGGCATGCAAACCTGCCCCTACTCCCACACCTACAGACCTGCTTGAGCCTATCCGCACGGCTGCGGCACAGACTGTCAACGCCATGACCACCGATATCGTTGCCACCAGTAATGCCGGCCCTGCCAACCCCAGCGAAACCCCGCAACCATCAGGCAATCCTGCTCAGAAAACCCCGTTACCACCAGCAACACTCCTTCCATTCACTACACCAACTATTACAAATCAAGATTCCGCTCAATCCAATTGCGATCTGGCCGAATTCATCGATGAAACCATTCCGGATGGAACCATTTATTCACCTGGAGCTAAGTTCATTAAAACGTGGACTTTTCGGAACGCAGGTACCTGCACCTGGACATCCCAATATGCCCTGGTGTTCATCGGTGGCAATGCCATGGGAGCACCTGCTGCCCAAGCGTTCACTGCAAATCCAGTAAAACCTGGCGATTCTGTAACGCTTAGCATCCCATTAACTGCCCCTCAGGTAGCCGGCACTCAACGGGCTGATTTCAAACTGCGGAACGCTGGCGGGGCCATTTTTGCTTTCAAGGACCCCCAGAAGTCCTTTTGGGCAGAAATAAATGTGCAGACTATCGCCCTGGCTGGCAAAATGAACCTGGCTGATAGCATTTGCCTCGCACAGTGGTCAAACGGTACAGATACTCTGCCGTGCCCGAGTAAACCTGCAGACAGCGCGGGCTATGCCTACACAAACCCCAAGCCCATCCTTGAGAACAACGCTGACGATGACGAAAATACGCTGATTTTAGGCGTCCCCCAGCAGGATAGTAGCTTTCTAAGGGGAACCTATCCTGCTTTTCAGGTGCCCCAGGCAGCCGCGTTCTATGCGGTATTTGGCTGTAGCGGTGGCAATTCGGCTTGTAATACGTCGCTCACTTTGAGCTATATCGAGGGTAACGCCGCCCCCAAACAACTTGCCACCTGGAGCGAAACCTTTGATAATTCATTTCAACGCTTGGATTTGGACCTCTCATTCCTGGCAGGAAAAACGGTTCAATTCATCTTGACACTCAGCTCCAATGGCACCCCTGAGGGTGATCAGGTACATTTGATGGCTCCCATAATTGCCTCACGATAGATTGATCTTTGGGACGAAACAATATTAACTTTTTTACTGGTGGTGTAATTACATCAGGCCTTATCCTTTAGCCCAATTCAGCACAAAATATGCATCCTTAAAACTGCTATATAATTTATTGAGTACTTGAGGAGAGCCTGATACCGCAACCGCTGATTGACTCTGGTTGGTTGTACCATGCATAGGAGATAGAAATGAAAAAGAAAACACTAATTGTTTTGGCGATTTTGGGAATTATGATTTTAGTCACGGCCTGTTCGCCAAAATCTACTACGCCCGCTGTAGATGTCATAAATACCAGTATTGCCCAGACAGTGGCAGTTCAGTTCACTAAAACTGCAATCGCCCGACCCAGCGACACCCCTGCCCCCACCGCTACCCAAATGGCAACACGTCTTCCCGTTACACCCGTACCCCCAACCGCTGCGCTCGGCCAGGGTACTCAGGCCGCAAAAGGCACTGTTGTGGTGCTGACGCCAGGCGGACAGACCGCTGGAACCCCTGCCGCCACAAGAGCAACCGTCGGTGGTACCGATAAGGGTGATTGGGTTGCCAGTGATCCTGTGGATAAAACTACACTCAAGCGTCCCAGCCAGGAAGTAACCATCAAGATTATGAATACCGGCACAAGCACCTGGACAACCGAGTATGGCATTGAGTTCGTCAGTGGCGAGCAATTCGGCCTGGCAGATCGCGTTAATTTCCCGATTTCTGTTCCACCGCAGATGATGGTTGACGTCAAACTGACCCTTACCGTTCCTTCGGCTGGCCCATTCCGTTCAGATTGGAAAATTGTGAACGCTGCTGGCGTGCAGATCGGTATCTTCTACATGGAGTACAACTAAACCGGTGCCTTCCCCTGAGACTATCAAGCAAGCATTGAAAACCGAGGCCAATCACCTCGGTTTTGTCTTGTTTGGCTGCTCCCAGCCCTTTGTCTCTGCTGATTTCGAGCGTTTTGAGGCTTGGATTCAGAACGGTTTTGGAAAAGGTATGCCCTATCTCTCCCGCCCCGAGGCACACCTCGCTCGCAAAGATCCAAATTTGCTTTTACCTGGTATTCACACAGTCATATCATTAGCCATTCCGTATCCACTCCTCGACTCTGAAGAACCAACGCAAGAAACGAGTGATTACGGCCGCCTGGCATCCTATGCCTGCCTTGAAGACTACCACGTTAGCCTCAAAAATCTTGCAGTGAGGTTAGCCAGCAATTTGGAATTCTGGACACCTGGTTCAAAAACGCTTGTCTGTGTGGATACCGCGCCAATCCTTGAAAAAGCCTATGCGCAACAAGCTGGATTGGGTTGGATTGGCCAAAACACGTTACTCTTCAATCCTGAATTCGGCTCACGTTTGTTGTTGGCTGAAATCCTGACAACACTTGAACTGCCAATGGATCAATCAATTTCGGGAGATCCATGTATTGATTGTGGCCTTTGCCTTGAGGCTTGCCCAACCGGGGCTTTAGTGGGCAATCGAAACATGGATTCAAACCGCTGCTTAAGCTTCCTAACAATTGAAAATCGCATAGAAATCCCAATCCAATTCCGGCAGAATGTCGGCAATCGTGTTTTTGGCTGCGACGCTTGCCAGCTAGCATGCCCATACAATCAAACGCTTTTACCTGCTGAGCTACTACTACCTCTTTCCAAACACCACTCGCCAGCCATCGATTTGCAGTCAGAGCTTGGGCTGAACCCTGATGAATTTAAGACAAGGTATGCCGGCACGCCAATACTGAGGGCAAAACATAATGGCTTTATACGCAATCTCATCTTAGCAGCTGGAAACTCAGGCAATCCTGGTTTTCTTCCTCAACTACAAGCCTTGCAAGGTACTGTCACAGAATCTATGTTGCAGGAAACCTTGGATTGGGCAATCAGAGCCCTTGAAATCCCAAATTCGGCAAACTAAGCATCTTATTCCTTTCGTCCAGCCAGGTCACTGCTAACTACAGGCAATGTCAAGTTGTATTTGTCTTGCAAAAATAAAGGTAATGAGCCCCTCATCCGGCACTGCGGCCAGCTTCCCCCCACTGGGAAGCCCAAGGAGATAGGGCTGC